>JBCBGD010000291.1:1573-3204 GCA_038527085.1 Pseudomonadota bacterium
GTTTTCCGGCGCGCCATTGGCCATGCGGCGCGGCTCGCCATTCTCGAGGATAATCGAGCCGCCGCACAGCCAGCTGCAATTGGCCGAGCCTGAGGCCCACTGCCAGCGCCCGGTGAGGCGATAGTGCTGGCCCTCGTCAACCGCCTTGCCCATGGGCGCAAAGACCCCGCCGGTGATGATGTTGGGGTCGCTGTAGATTTCTGCCGCCGTGTCCTTGTCCATATAGGCTGCGTTCATGGCCGTGGTGGCGCCGATCATGGTGCACCAGCCTGCGCTCGCATCGGCCTCTGCCACGGCTGCGGTGATCTCGACGATTTCGCGGGGGGAGAGCTCCAGCCCGTCGAGATATTCGGGCAGGACCATGCGGAAGACGCCAGCTTCAGCAAGCTTTGCTGCCAGGTCGCTGGGCAGCCTGCGGCCCGTCTCGATCTCGGCGGCGCGCGAGGTGATCTCTGGCAGAAGCGCGCTCACGGCGCTCTTCACATCCGGTCGTGTTTCGGTATCAGCCATCACGCGTCATGTCCCATCTCCAGCCCACCTAAAAACCTTGGCCTATTCTTTTTCACAGGGCAAATCTCCAGCTGCATTCAATTGTGCATGCAACTTCTGCGGGGCAGCAGATTTCCAAGCAATTTGAAGGGCTGAGGCCAGTGTGGCGGGGTCGCACGCGCCAAGATTAAGAGTCGTATAGCCCATCTCGCCCCACTTTCCGGCCACGGGGGCAAACAGTTCTGGCTCGGCCGCGCACAGCATCTCCTGGTCATCGCGCGACAGTTTCAGGTTGCACGTGGCGAAGTCTGACGGCGCGGTGGCGAGGACTTTCCCCTTTGGCGCATCGACGCGAAAGCTCGTGCGGTCAAAGTGGGGCTTTTCGATCACCTTTGGCAGCGACAGCGCCATGGCGCGGAAGGCGTCGGCGCCGATCACTTCACTTCCGTCCGAAAGAGCTTTGGCGTTTTCTCCTGCCAGCGCTGCTCTGCGCGCGCGATACGCCTTTGCAGCTTTTCTGGCGCCATGGAGTAGGTCGCATCGCGCAGGAATTTCATCAGCTCTGCGCGCTTGCCCGCATTGGCAAGGCTTTCAGGCGTGAGCACCTCTCCGATATGCACCGGCATGCGCTTGCCCCGGCGCCGGTTCACCTCCCGGAAGATGAGCGCCAGACGCAGCTCGAGCGACATGTGGCTGGCAAGCTGGAACAGGCGCGAATTCTGCCCCTCGAAATACACCGGCACGACATTGGCTTCCGATTGGGTGATCAGCTTGGCGGTAAAGGGTTTCCAGGTGTCGTCCACGGCGGCGCGCGACAGCAGGGTGGGGGCGGTGGACACGCCGCCCGCCGGAAACACGACGATGCATTCGCCGCGTTTGAGCCGTTCCAGGCTCTCTTTTCGCGTGGAGATGTTGGTGGCCTGGGCTTCTTTTGTGGTGTCGAAATCAATCGGCAGTATCCAGTCGCTGGCCTCTGGCGCGCCGTCAAGCACGGCATTGGTGAGGATCTTGAAGTCCGTTCGGATCAGGCTGAGCAGGTGGCAAATGACAAGCCCGTCCAGCACGCCAAACGGATGATTGGCGACCACGACAAGCGGGCCAGTCTTCGGGATAGCGGCGTGGCGCGCCACATCGATTTCGAC
>JBCBGD010000292.1:0-3179 GCA_038527085.1 Pseudomonadota bacterium
CCTATCCTTAACGATGCGGAAGCCGCCGCCTATGGCGCGCCTTTCCCAGACCAGAGCTATAAGGCAGGCGTGCGCCGGTTTCCTGAATTGGTGATGGTGTCGCCCGAGATGGAAGGCGTGGAGATTTCCAAGCGTGCGCGCGACTGGTGGGCCAATGACTGGAGCGGGAAGAGCTTCATGGCCGTCGGCATGCAGGATCCTGTGCTTGGACCTGGCCAGATGGAGCATTTGCGCACCACGATCAAAGGCTGCCCGCCGCCTATGGAAATCGCCGATGGCGGACACTTCGTACAGGAGTGGGGCAAGGAGATCGCGCGCGCCGCTTTGACGGCCTGGGGTGATCTCTAGGGAGGCTTTCTGCCGGTATTTTCGTTTTTTGCTCCTATGGCGAGACAAGGGGAATTGACTCGATCTAATACTCCATGCATCTATGGATTATGAAATTGAAAAACGCTATAAATGCCCTGTCAGCGTTGGCCCATGAGGGGCGACTGACAATTTTCAGGACCTTGGTCCGGGCCGGGCCTGAGGGCATGGCGGCTGGTGATGTTGCAGCTGCCAGCGGTTCGGCTTTCACGACCGCATCTGCCCAGTTGGCCGTGCTTGCCCGTGCCGGTTTGGTGACGAATGAGCGCGAGGGCCGGTCGATCATCTACCGGGCAGACTATGGCCAGATGCGCGACCTGATCGGCTTCCTGGTGGAAGACTGCTGTGCTGGCCGGCCCGAGATCCTGCAGCCGCTCGCCTCGCTGGCCACCGCCTGTTGCACCCCCTCTGAAGGAGAGAAAAAGTGACCCGTTTGCACATCCATGTCGGCGTCAAGGACGTCGCGGCGTCAAAGTCGTTCTACGCCACGCTCTTCGGCCAGTCGCCGAGCTTCGAGCGCGAAGACTATGCCAAGTGGTCACTTGATGATCCCAAAGTGAACTTCGTGATCTCGACTCACTGCGGCGGACATGTCGGCGTCGACCATGTCGGGCTGGAGGCAGACACGCCAGATGGACTCGGCGAGATTGCAAGGCGCTTGAAAGCTGCTGGCCAGCCAACCTTCGATGAAGATGCCGCCCATTGCTGCTACGCCAACAGCCAGAAGACCTGGGTGGCCGATCCTGGCGGCTTGCGCTGGGAAACCTTCTACACAGAAGGCCAAACAACCGATTATGGCGAAGATGCAGCCCGCGATGCGATTTCGTCGGGTAGGGCGACTTTGCAGTCTAGCCTAACATCAGGACCGGCCTGCTGCGGCTGAGAGCGTCTCTCGCAGCAAGCCTTATTCACATTCGCTGCGGTCGATGTCGGTGCGCTCGTTCTTGGTGACCTTCAGGGAGTGCCATCTGAAGAAAATGTAGGCGATGACGCCGGCGGCGACATTGGCCGCGAAGGTGGCCCAGGCAAAGCCGATAAAGCCGCCGAGCATGACGCCGATCCAGGCGGCTGGTGCGAGCAATGCCATCGCGCGTCCCCCGGCCAGAAGGAGTGCCTGAACCGATCGGCCCAGCCCGTTGAGCGCCGCGCTGAACGAGATGACGATCCCATAGCCTGCATAGGAGAGCGGCACGATCATGAGATAGTCTGCGGCCTGACTGGCGGCAGCATTGCTGTCTGTGAATTGTGCGGCAAGCCAGTCGCCCGCGAGGATGAAGAAGACAGCGGCCGCGGCGCTCCAGATCAGGGAAATGATCCCGCACCATCGAAGCATGTCGCGCGTGCGGCCCGTCTCGCCCGCGCCGCTGTTTTGCCCAGCAAGGGGGGCTGAGGCCGAGCTGAGGGCCAGGAGTGGCACAAGCGCGATCGACTGAACCTTTTGGGCCACGCCAAAAGCGGCCACACTGGATGTGCCGAGGGTTGCAACAGCCGCCGTCGCGATAGAGACGGCGACAGGGTTGAGCGATGTGGAGACAGCGGCTGGCCCACCGATGCGGATGATCTCTGCCCATCGCGAAGCACCTTCCTTCAGAGCGTCAAAGCCGAGCACCAGCAGGTCGCGGTTGAGCAGGATGATCACCGACGCGACGAGGGCGGCGCTCCGCGCGAGGATGGTGGCGGTTGCCGCGCCCTGGACGCCTAGCTCAGGTATCGGACCAATGCCGTAAATCAGAATTGGGTTGAGCGCGATATTCAGAGCTGCGATGCCGCTCATCAGGAGGGCGGGCGTGGTGCCATCGCCGGTCGCGCGCAGGATCCCGTTGACCACGATCGGCACCATCAGGACCGGCATGCCCGAGAACCAGATGTACATGTAGCTGGTTGCAAGATCGAGCGGCCTGCCAGAGGCGCCGAGCAAGCCGAGGACCGTTCGAATGCTCGCCGCGCCCAGAACGGCGACGGCCAGGGAGAGAAGCAGTGTCAGGCCCAGGGCACCGGCGACGATCTGGCCACGTCCGGCTGATTCCTCCTCCTCCCCGATGGCACGAGACAGAACGGATGACGCTCCGGAACTCAGCCCGATGGCGAGGGTGATCAGCGTCATCACGACAGGGAAGGTGTAGCTGACGGCGGCAAGCTCTTCCTCGCCGAGCTGGCCGATGAAATAGGCGTCAGACACGCCGATCAGCTTCACCGCCAGCACGCCGCCAATCATAGGCAGCCAGAGATCGAACAAGCGATCCCTGATGCTCCCTGATGTCAGATCCGAGGAGTCATTGCTGGAGGTGTTGTCTGAAGACACGCGCTGGGAACGTGCAGACTGCGATTTGGTTCCCGCCCTCGGACGGAAAGGTCACCGCGGGCGGTTCTGCGTGCCGATGCCCGCCGTGATGAACACCGCTGTTGCTTCGCCATCAATGTCGGCCGTGTGCCAGACGCCGGGCGGGTTGATCGCATATTCGTGCGGGCCGATGGTGACGCGTTCAGTCCGCCCGTCAGGAAATTCCTGGATCAGGGTCATCTGCCCCGCCACGCAGAGTACGACCTCTGCGCCTTCAGGGTGCATCTCCCAGGAGTCCCACGGCGCGGTAAAGGTGTGCAGGCTGACGAGGCGGCCCTCATTGCCATCCTCGCCATGGCGCATGCCGTAGCCTTCATACCAATCCACCCCGGTAAAGGGCGGTTGAGGCACCGCAGTCGCGCCAAGGCCGAGGTGGACGAAGTCGCGGCTCAGAGTGTGTGTCGGCATGCGTGTCTCCCACATCCCAAGGCCTGGACATCAGGCCCGGGCCTTCGTGCGTCGATGATACGTC
>JBCBGD010000293.1:0-3169 GCA_038527085.1 Pseudomonadota bacterium
GGCATAGAGCGCGTAAAGCACCAACGCCGTCAGGTCGCCGCCGGTCATCGCTTCGGTCGCGACCGCCCTTGCGCCAAGCCACAGCACCAGCGTGATCCCGCCAAAGGCGAGGATCGAGATCAGCAGCATCATCCAGGCACGCACTGTGTTGCGCTTGAGGGCCGCGGCGAAGGTCTCTTCGACCGCACCCGTGAACCGCTCCCGCCTCGCGCGCCCTTGTCCGTAGGCCTGCACCAACTCAATTGCGTCGAGGGTTTCGGCGGCTTCCGCGCCTGCATCAGCGAGGGCGGACTGTGTGCGGTTTGACAGGCGCCGGATGATCCGCCCGACCGCCATGATCGGCAGGATTGCCACGGGAATGATGACGAGCAGCATGCCGCCGAGCTGCCAGTTCACGATCAGCATCGCCACCAGCGCGCCGATTGTGTTCAGCAGTGTCCGTGTGGCCAGCGACATGGACGAGCCAAGGAAATTCTCGATCAGGGAGACGTCTGCGGTCAGGCGCGAGACCGCCTCGCCAGAGCGCATCTTCGCGTGGTAGCGAGGGCTGAGGCGCAGCATGTGGCCGTACAGGTCACGGCGCAAGTCCGCCGCGATCCGCTCACCGAACCGGGACACGAAGTAGAACCGCAACGCACCAACTCCGCCCAGCGCCACGGCGGCGAGGAACACAAAGAAGAAGTTCCGATTGATCGCGCCGAGCACGGCCTCGGTGCTCGCCGCCGCGCCGAAGCCCGCATCCACTGCCCCGCCAAACAGCATCGGAATGGTCAGGGAAATCACCGTGCCGAGCAGGAGAAACACCAGCGCCGCGCCAACGGTCAGCTTGTGCTGCAGCGCATAGGGCAGCAGCATGGCCAGCGGCTTGATGGATCGCCCCTTTGGCCGCTCATCCTTCTCCGCGCGCGAATCCTGGGCGGCGCGGCGGTCGATTTCGACGGTATCGGCTTCCTGCGCCATGGATCCTCCGGCAGGGGCGGCAAGAAAGGACACGTCCCTGCCTTGATCTACTCCAGTCGATCATGTATTCGGCGCGCTTGATTTTTACGCGTGGTCAAAGCCGCGCACCCGGCATCCGCAAGAGGCAAGCGATATGAAATCCGAAGGGCATCCCGACTACCACTTCATCACGGTCGTGATGAACGACGGCACCGAGTACCAGACGCGGTCGACCTACGGCAAGGAAGGCGACCAGCTGTCGCTCGACATCGACCCGTCGGTGCACCCGGCCTGGACCGGTGGCGGCGCCCGCATTTCCGAGCGCGGCCGCGTGTCGAAGTTCAAGGACAAGTTCAAGGGCTTCATGTAGGCCTTGCCCTGAACCGGAACATGAAACCCCTGCCCGACCGGCAGGGGTTTTTCTTTTGGGTGTGCAATGAGTGCCTAGCTGTCTGACTGCGCGTTGCAGAAGAACGTCAGGCCGCGCTCGAGTTGGCCGACGCACTGGCGCGACCGCTCCCCTTCGGCGCTGCAGGCGTCACCTGCCGGCTCCACGGCGAGCGTTTGTGCCACATCCGCGGCGGCTTCGAAATAGGCGTTACGGGCGGAAACCGCCTCGGCATTTCCGGACTGCGCCATCGTCCGCACGCTGTTCTGCCAGGTTGGCGTGCCTGAATTGGCGGCCTGGTTGAACGCGCAAGCATTAGCGATCTGGCGCTCTACAATCGGTGTCAGGTCCTGATCGCCAAGGGGATAGACCGCGATCATGTCCTGATAGCCCGGCCAATCCTGGGTCACGGCGGTGCCATAGGCTTCAGCGCTGGTTGTCGCCGCTTCGAGGTCAGCGGCAGACACCGCGGCCTCGAATTCCGCCAGCGCTGTCTCGCTGCCGTTCAGTACCTGCATCATGCTGGCCGCCGCGCAGCGGTATCCCAGCCGCGTGTCCGTGACGCCTTCCTGGCAAAGCTCGTCCAGTGTCGACGTCACCGACAGCACGTTGCTGCGATAGCCCTTGACGGCATCTGCGCCGGCGGGCGTGAGCAATGCGGCCTTATCATAAGCGTTGGCCGCAATGGACAGCCAGACGAGGCGGGCGTCGCTGTCATCCGCGGCGGCGTCGGCCTTTTCCGACGCCTCTGCGCCCAGCGCGGCGATGGCTTCGACCTGGCTTGTCAGTTCCCCATCGCTGTCTGCCGCCATCGCGTTCTCCACGAGACCGTCCAACTGGGTGTCATATCCACCTGCCAGATTGAAGAAATTCACGCCCGCGCCGGGGCCCTCGCCACCATCGGAGGCGCAGCCGGAGACGGCAAGGGTCGCTGCGGCCAACAGGCCAATAAGAGAGGTCTTCATCCGAGGGCTCCTTCGCGGAATACGGGATTGATAACGGCGCCGCTGTCAGCCCCCGCAGGGTCCGGCTGAAGCGGCATGGAAAGGGTTTCAACAGGCGCAGCAGGGATCGCGGGCGTTGCGCCAGCACTGGCCAGCGCCTTGCGCTCGGCGTCCAGAACGATCTCCGCGATGCGCGCTTCAGGGATTGGCGCGCCGGGATTGGCGATGGCTTCGGAGGCGAACCACCGGAAGGCGTAGATCCAGTCATCGGCCGTGAGGCTGCGCCCGCCCAGCGCGCTGCTGTCCACCGACATTCGGTTCAGAGTCTCGATGAAATTGATCAGCGCCGGCAAGGATTGCGGAGAGGCCAGCAGTTTTGCATTGGCCACGGCGGTGTCCAGCGTCGCCATCAGGGCGCGGGTCAGGGTCTCGCCGAACATCAGCCGCCCGCCTTCCCGGCTCAGCCCGCCAGCTTGGTCCTGCAGACTGGCCGAGGCAGTGCCCAGCACCTGCGTGATAAGCTGTACGGCCAAATGCCCGCGCGGATCGCCTGCATCGAGGCTGAACAGAGCGCCGGGATTTTGCATGGCGAGTTCTGTCGCCCGCGCCGAAACCCGCTTCCAGTCGCTGCGTGTCAGCAGGGAGGCGTGTTCGCTGGCGATGAAAGCCGCCACGCCCTCGGCAATCCTGACCACCTCATCGTTCACGTCATTGGGCAGGATCATGCCGGGCGTGCGCGCCGCCTGGTCCGCAATCATGCCGACGACCTCCAGCAGGAAGTCGAGATCGGCGTCCTTCGGCATGACATTGGTGGAGACGCCATGCTCCATGAAGCGCGAGACCATGCCGTCTGCGATGCGGGTGACGATGCGGATGCCGACCGCTGCCCAGGGCTCGG
>JBCBGD010000294.1:0-3163 GCA_038527085.1 Pseudomonadota bacterium
AAATGTGGCGCGCTCATCGGGAAGAGGACAAGCCAACCCCGGTTGGCGTCACGCTGAATGCAGAGCAGGGGCTTGAGCCCTGGGTCGAGCGAAATCCCAACGTCACCGACTTCTATGACGAGAACGACATCTTCACGGTGACCAACAAGGAGCGCAACGCCTACCAGGCTTTCCTCGACGGGTTGGAGCCCGATGAGCGCGCCACATTTGCCCGGGCGATTCAGGAGGATAAGGCCTATTATGTATTGGAATTCTCCAACCATGGCGGGCTTGTGATGCCGATTATCCTCGGCTTGGAATTCGCAGACGGGACGATGGAGAAGATGTACATCCCGGCCGAGATCTGGCGCCGCAACCCCCACCATGTCCGTAAACTGCTGGTATTTGATCAGGGCACGGAGCTGACACAGGTGGTGCTTGATCCTGATTGGGAAACCGGCGACGCCAATGTCGAGGACAATTACTACCCCCGCCGCTTCATCCCCTCTCGCTTGGAGGCCTATCGCGCCGAGCGATCCATGACCTACTCGCGCCGCGACATCATGCAGGACATCAAGACCGAGCTTGATGAGGGCGAGGAAGAGGCGAGCGAGCCTGAGAGTGAAGACCCCACACCTTCCGCGGATGCATCTCCGGCCGAAGACGCGGTAGATGAGGACGCGGAGACCGACGCGCAGGCCGATTCCGAGGAGGACGTCACTGACACCGAAGACGATGCGGATGTTGAAGCCGCGGAGAACGAAGCGGAATGATCCGCACATTCCTTCTTTTGGTTTGTGCGGTCGTCTTGGGGGCGGCAGCAAGCGCGCACCAGCAGCGCCTGGCGACGGCTGAAGTTCTGTTCAACGCGCGCTCCGGCTTCATCGAAGTGGCGCACAGATACGCGCTGCACGATGCAGAGCATGCCGTGGCAGAGATCGAGGGAAAACGCCCCGACCTTCTTGGTGATGGCGATGCGCAAGCAGCTTTTGCAGCCTATGTGAGCGACCGGTTTTCAATGCGGGGGCCGGACGGCTCACCCATCGCGCTTGAACTGCTCGGGGTAGAGATCGCTGGCGGCCATATCTGGATCTACCAACAGGCCCCCTGGTCAGGCGATCCCAAGCCCATCGAAATGCGCAACGGCGCCCTGCATGAGATCTGGGCGGATCATCGCTCTCTGGTGACGGTGCGCCGCGGAGATGAGAACGCCTCGCTCGTGTTCGAAGATGACCAGTTCCTGCCCTTGGTCTTCGAACCTACTGACTGACCCATAGAATGCGCGCGAGCCACTGGATGTCTGCCGGTGGCAAGACCAACGTTTCAAAGTCCGGATTGAGGGAGAGTAGCTCGACGCGTTTCTCCGACCGGCGGCCGAGTTCCTTTGCGAGCACTTCTCCGCTTACGGTCTTGGCGACCACACGGTCCCCGCGCCTGAGGGCTGCGTCCGGTGCAACGATGATCCTGTCGCCGGGGCGGAAAGCAGGCTGCATGCTGTTGCCGGAGATTTCGAGGGCGTAGACGGTTTCGTCGCCAAGCCCCGGAAAGCGGACCTCGTCCCAGCCCTCTCCCGCCGGAAATCCTGCATCATCGAAGAAACCGTCGCGACCTGCCTCTGCAAAGCCGATGAGGGGAGCCGTCTCGCCGCGGCGGCCTTCCACGATGGCGGCGAAATCATCAAAGCCAGCGCCAACGGCTTCGAGTGCGGCAGCAAGACTCTCGGTCGAGGGCCAGCGTGGGCGGCCATCTTTCGCGACGCGCTTGGAGGGGTTGAAGGCCGTGGAGTCCAGACCGGCAAGCTTGGCGAGCCCTGAGGGCGACAGGTTGTAGCGCTCTGCCAGTCCGTCTATGCCGCGCCAGATATCCTGGTGACGCATGGGGCTCTTCCATCTTCTTCCCATGCATGCTTAATCTGCATTAATAGGAATATCAACCTATTGTGGGATGCAATGCCGCGTAATTCACTCGCTGCGCGAGAAGTGTTGCGACTGTCGCATGGAGCGCGGCTGGAAACCCTCTGGAAAGCCGTGCAAGAGCCTGACCAACCTGTTGAAAGCACGCCCCTATGGCATTGACCAACCTTGCAGCGCGCCTTGCGCGCCTCTTGCCGCCCGAAGCGGCTCACACGGCGACGATCTCGGCTTTGAGCCGGGGGATTGGCGTGCCGTCGGCGCCGCCAAGCCGGTCGCGGGACCTTGGCGTGAAACTCCCTGTGTCCGGTCTTGAATTGCCCAACCCGGTCGGCCTTGCGGCGGGGTTCGACAAGAATGCCGAGGTTTTTTCTGCCATGCTGAAGTTTGGCTTTGGCTTTGTCGAATGCGGCACGGTCACGCCGCTGCCTCAGGCCGGCAATCCTAAGCCGCGCTTGTTTCGCCTGCGCGAGGATGGTGCGGTGATCAACCGGATGGGTTTCAATAATGACGGGCTCGGGCCCTTCGTTCAAAGGCTCTCCGCTCGAAAGAGAGAAGACGGCATTGTCGGCGCGAATGTGGGCGCGAACAAGCTGTCTGAGGACCGGGTCGCTGACTATGTTACGGGCATGGAGGCGGTCTGGCCCCATGCTGACTACATCACGCTGAACATTTCCTCGCCGAACACGCCGGGCCTAAGGGGCCTGCAGGACAAGGGCGCGCTGGAGGATCTGCTCGGCCGCTGCGGTGCGACTGGCGAGGACCTGAAGACGCAGTCGGGCTTTGTCCCGGTCTTCCTGAAGGTCGCGCCGGATCTAGACGATCTTGCGATTGCAGAGATAGCGGCGGCGGCCATGGCGGCCCCTTACCTCCATGGCCTGATCGTGTCCAATACGACGCTGGCGCGGCCCGAGACGCTTTCAAGCGAGCACAAGAACGAGGCGGGTGGCCTGTCCGGGGCGCCATTGATGGCCAAGAGCACTGAGGTGCTTGCCGCCTTCAAGGGCGAGGTCGGCGATAGGCTCGACCTGATTGGCGTAGGCGGCATCTCGAGCGCGGCCGATGTGCTTGCGAAACTCGAAGCCGGTGCGCAGGCCGTCCAGCTTTACAGCGCGCTGGCGCTTCAGGGGCCAGGCCTGATCACGCAGATACTGGATGATCTGGCTGGCGCCGGACCTTCTTCATGAGGCCGGGCCAGTAGAGCGCCAGGGCGCCTGCGCGGTAGGCATAATTGAGCAGGAAGGCTGTCCAGACGCCCGCATTGCCGAACCGGC
>JBCBGD010000295.1:0-3151 GCA_038527085.1 Pseudomonadota bacterium
CGTGGGTGTCGCCGACTTTGTTGAACACGCGTTGGTTCTCGAATCTGAGCCAGGCGAGGCGGCGCGCGTCACTTGCTCGTGCGCCAGCGGCCTTGATGGCCGCAGAGGCCCGTTTGTGGGTTTCCGCATCGAAATATTGCCAGGCAATGGAGTGGAAGATCACCGTGGTGCCTTCAGGCAAGGGGCCCAACAGCTGCGCCTCCAGCCAGTCGGCGGCATCGGCCTTCTCCACGTGAACCCCCCGCGCCTTGGCCAGCGAAATCGCGGCGCGCACCCGCTCCAGACGGTCTGTCTGGTCTGGCCAGATATAGGCTTGCAGCGCCAGGCGGGCTTCGGGGTCGTTCACGTCGAGCGGAGCCTGGTCGCAGGCCCTGCGGCTGGTGATCTCGAATGTCTCCGGCAAATCCGGCGCGGGTCCGGTCCATTCGCTGGCGATGACGGGGGCGCCAGGAGCTCCAGCGCGTGTCCAGTGCCCGCCATCATAGCCGAAGGCATCCCAATGCTGGTTGAGCCCGGCACTGGCACCGATTTCGAGCAGGTGGAGCGGGCCTTTCAGCCGGGCAAAGCCAGGTAGAAGCGCGATGGCGCGGCGCGTTTCATTGGTTTGGGGCGTGTTTTTCAGGAAGGCCGCGACCCAATCGCGATGGGTCTCGAGCGCGCCATAGGCGGCTGGCAGGACCTGTTCCATGGCCCAGTCTTGGGTGGCCGCGGGGTACCGGGCGGCGAGACCCTTGTCTCGCCCCGACAGCGTCAAGGCATGGAGCGCTCCGGCGACGCGAAGTGGACCGGCATCGGCAGCGCTGGCCCGCAGCGGTGTGCCGCGCTCAAGCAAAAGCCCATCCAGCACGGAGCCGTCGCCGAGATTGCCCGCCAGCGCCCTGAGCAGGGCCGCATTGAAAGGCGAGCCAAGCACCTCGCACCATTCAGCCTGTTTTCGGAAATGGGCGGCGTGGGCGTTGAGCAGGTCGGTCATGCGCCCGAATTATCAGAAAACCCTTGGGCGGTCTTCTTTCTCGATGTGCAAGCCGCACTCTGTCTTGTCCATGCCAGACCAGCGGCCCGAGCGGATATCGCTCGGGTCTTCTGCAGGCCGCGTGCAGGGCCAGCAGCCGATCGAGGGGTAACCCTGGGCGACGAGGGGATGCTTGGGCAGGCCGCGGAGGTGGAAGAACAAGTCGACATCGTCCTGGGTCCAGCTGGCCAGAGGATTGATCTTGAAGCGCCCGCCGGCGTGTTCGAACACGGGCAGGCACAGCCGCGCGCCGCCATGGAAGCGTTTGCGACCGGTGATCCAGGCGCTGAATCCTTCCAGGGCGGGTTCGAGCGGGCGGACCTTGCGCAGGGCGCAGCACGCATCGGGATCGGATTTGTGCAGGCCGCCTTTGGGATCTTCTGCGGCGCGTTCGGCCCCATCGGGGGCGATGTTGCGCACACCCGTCAGGCCGAGTTTTTCGATCAGGGCGTCGCGATAGTCCAGCGTCTGGGGGAAGTGCATGCCGGTTTCGAGGAAGATGATCGGCAGGTCAGGTTTCACATCCGCGATCAGGGCGAGCATGACGGCGCTTTCAGCCCCGAAGCTCGACACATAGGTCAGCTCGCCGGGCCATTCGCGCAGCATCGCCACGCGCAGGATGGTTTGGGCCGAGGCCTCGCGCAGCTCGCCGTTCAGGCGCGCCAGGCGGTCTGCGACAGCCTCCTCGCTGCGGGAAATGGTGTCTGCGTAGGGCACGTCGCTCGTTTCCTTCAGCGCCCGTGGCGGGCAGCAAATACACCCGCGGCCCCAGTGGCAGCGGGTTGATAGAACGATGAAAATTCGCCCATCGCCTCTAGAAAGGAAGGTAGGTCAGCGCGGGTCGTCGAATAAGCGTCAAACCCTGAACGGTGCATATAGAGAAGCTGATCCCGGAGCACATGGCCGACCGCGCGCAGCTCGCCTTCGTAGCCCAGGCGCCGACGCAGGAGCTGTGCCTGGGAGTAGCCGCGCCCGTCCGTGTATTTCGGGAAATCTACCTCAATGAGGGCAAGCCGCTCGAAATAGGCCGCGAGCGGGTGCGGGTCATTGTCTGGCGTCAGGCGCACACCGATCGACTGGTTGCGCAGCAAGAGCTCAGCGCCCTCGCCGAGGAAGCGCTCCAGCGTGACGGTGAAGCACCCGCCTGGCTCGATCGGCGCGTCATCGGGCACAAACGCCCAGACGTCCTCGATTTCGGCGCCATCCTTAATCAGCGGCATAGAGGGCCTCCTTGAACGGCTCCATGCCGACGCGCTCGAAAACGTCGATAAATGGCTCGCTTTTATCCGATCTCAGGCTGCGGTAGCGCTCCACCACGCGCTTGAGGGCGGGTGGGACTTCCTCTGCGCGCAGACCCGGCCCGGCGATGTCGCCAATGGCGGCTTTTTCGTCCGCGCGCCCGCCAAAGGTGATCTGGTAGAATTCCTCACCCTTCTTGTCGACGCCGAGGATGCCGATGTGGCCGACATGGTGGTGGCCGCAGGCATTGATACAGCCCGAGATGTTGATGTGCAGCTTGCCGATATCGGCCTGGTCCTCATAGCTGGAGAAGGCCTTGGCGATGTCCTGGCTGATCGGGATGGAGCGGGCATTGGCGAGGTTGCAATAGTCCAGGCCCGGGCAAACGATCATGTCGCTGATCAGGCCCTCATTCGGCGCGGTGAGGCCGGCGCTATCGAGGCGCTGGTAGACCTCATAGGCGTCGTCGAGTGCGACATGCGGCAGGACAAGGTTCTGGGCGTGGCTGACGCGGATGTCACCTTGGCCGTACTGCTCGGCAAGGTCTGCAACGGCGTCCATCTGGGCGTCGGTGGCGTCGCCGGCGATGCCGCCGACGGGCTTGTGGCTGACGGTGACGGAGGTATAGCCAGCCACCTTGTGGGCGTGGAGGTTGGCGTCTGCCCAGAGCTTGAAGGCCGGATCAGCGGCCTTGGCGCGCTCGAAGGCGTCGCTGGTGGCGGGCTTGTCGGGCAGGGCTGGCGGGGTGAAATAGGCGTGGATACGCTCGATCTCGGCACGCGGCAGCTCGATCTTCTCGGCCTCGCGCTGGGCGGCGAATTCTGCCTCGACGAGGCGGGTGAACTCGTCCGCGCCGGTCTCAGTCACGAGGATCTTGATCCGCGCTTTGTACTTGTTGTC
>JBCBGD010000296.1:0-3149 GCA_038527085.1 Pseudomonadota bacterium
GCCTTGAAAACGCGCGGCTGGTCTTCGATGACCGCCAGTCCGGCGCGCGCTATGTAATCTCCGAGCTGGACCTTGAAGCCTCACTGCAATCCCTGGCCGATCCCCTGACGGCTGAGGCGGCAGGGCTGTTCCAGGGCGCGCGCTTTGACGTCGATCTCTCACTCGATGCGCCTCAGACTTTGCTGGATGGCGCCCCGGCCGGCCTTGGTCTGTCGCTGGACACTGAAGGCGGCGCGCTCTCCTATGATGGCAACGCCCAGCTCGCCGACAGCCCCATCCTCGACGGTGCCTTCACGGTGGAGGGCCGCGACCTCAGCCAACTCGCAGCGCTCGCAGGCGCCGAGCTACCGCTCAATCTTGACGCGCTGGGCCGTGTTTCAGCCAGCGGCACGGTGAGCGGTCCCGTCGGAGCGGCCAGAATTGTTTTCAATACCCTCTCCCTCGGCGGGAGTGGCTTTGACGGCTCTTACACTGGCGCGGTCAATTTGGGCGACGCCATTGAACTGGATGGCCGCCTGACTGCTGACAGTAGCAATATGGGCAACTGGCTGTCTGGCCTCGGCCTCGACCTGCCCCCAAGCGTGTCAGTGCTCGAACGCATTGATCTCTCCACAGATGTCAGCGGTCCGGTCGACACGCTGTCCTTGTCAGGCACGTCTTTCTCCCACCAGGGAGACTTGCTCGGCGTGCGCTTCGATGGGTCTGCGCGGCTTGGCGACGCCTCATCCCTGTCGGGGGCGCTGTCGGCGTCGAGTGACAGGCTGCGCGACTTGCTCGCTGCCGCAGACGTGGACCTGGCCGAAGGTGACACGCTTGAGCGCTTCCAGGTCAGCGGAAATGTCTCCGGCAGTCTGTCGCGCATCGCCGTCAGCGGGCTTGAGGCCGAACTCGATGACATCAGCGCCAGCGGCGAACTGGCCCTCGATCTCGATGGCCCGCGGCCTGCCCTCAACGGTTCGCTCACCACCGGCGTGTTGGATCTCTCGCCCTTCCTCGGAGAAGAGAGCCAAACTGGCCAATCGGGCTCGCAGGGCTGGAGCGACGCGCCCCTGGACCTGACAGGTCTTCAGGCGGTGGACGCTGACCTATCCCTCACCGCTGAGCGCATCATCCTCGGCGACATCACGCTTGGCGCGCCGGACCTCTCAGCGCGGCTCCAGAACGGCGACCTGACCACGACCATCGCCTCGATGCAGGCGTTTGGCGGCGCCTGGCAGGGCACATTTGGCCTGCAATCCAGTCCATCTGTGCCCACGATGCGCCTTAATCTGACAGGCCAAACAATCCAGCTGTCAGATGCGCTCATGAGCCTTGCGGGCCTGGATGCCCTGAGCGGTGTCGGCCAGTTGAATGTGGACGTCACCTCGCGCGGCACGTCGTTGAGAGCGCTCGTTGAAGGGCTAAGCGGACAGATGGGCTCGAACGTCGCCAATGGCGCGATCAAGGGCATCAATGTCGGCCAGCTGGTCCGCTCGCGGGACTCGCTTCTGCAATCTTTGGCCAACGGATCCCTTCAGATGGCTTTGGCGCCCGAAGCGGAAACCGATTTCACCTCGCTGCTGGCTGGCCTGACGCTTGAGAATGGCGTGGCCCAGGTGGACCAGTTCAACCTGACCAATCCCGTGGTGTCGCTGGAAGGCAGCGGGTCGATCAATCTCGGCGCGCGCACGCTCGATGTCGGCATCGTGCCCCGGCTCGACACATCGGGTCAGGGCGCAGGCAACTCGCTGCAGCTCAACAATGTGCCGATCCCCTTCCGCATTCGCGGTGACTGGCTGTCCCCCAGTCTCACGCCGGACACGCAGATGATCCAGTCGATCCTGCGCCAGGATGTGGAAACCCGCGCACGAGACGCCATCCGCGACGAGGTCGGCGATGAGCTTGGCGGCCTGCTCGAAGGCGTGCTCGGCACCCCGCGTCCGGCCCGGCCTGCCCCTTCAGAGCCAGAGCCTGCTTCTGAAGCGGAGACTGAAGCGCCAGCAACGGAAACTGAGGCTGAGACCGAACCAGAGCCAGCCCCCACGCCGGCACAGCGTCCCGAAAGTGTTGTCGAGGATCTTGCCCGCGAAGCCGCCCGCGACGCACTTGGCGGGCTGTTTGGAAACCGCGGCCGAGAAGAGCCCGAGGAAACACCAGAGGAGGAAGACGCGCCTGCGCCTCAGTGATCAGGCGCCGAGCAGCCGCCCACCCGTTATTGGCTGGGGCACGCCCGTTGTCATTGGCCAGCTGATCGGCAGGCCGCGCAGGCACCGCACCGCCAGGAACGCGAAGGCCTCGGCCTCAATGCTGTCGCCGCGCCAGCCCACATCCTCGGCCGTGGCCAGCGCGCAGGGCAAAGCATCGGCAAGCGCGTCCATCAACGCGGGATTGTGACGCCCGCCGCCGCAGGCGATGACCCGCTCGGGCCGCTGAGGCAATTGCTCGATCCCTACCGCCGCGGCCCGCGCGCTGAAGGCAGTGAGCGTCGCCACGCCATCTTCGAACATCAGGCCTCGAGCCATGTTGGCATTGAAGTCGAACCGGTCGAGCGATTTGGGCGGTCGCTCGACAAAGAATGGGTGCTCGAACATCTGGGCGATCAGGCCTTCGTGAACGCTTCCGGCGCGGGCGAAACTGCCACCCGCATCGTGCGTGCCGCGGCCATGGCCCTCGACCCACTCGTCCAGTGGGCCGTTGGCGGGGCCGGTGTCGAACGCGACGAGATCGCCTTCTGTCGTCCGCGCGGTGATGTTCGCCACGCCGCCGAGGTTCAAAACAGCGCTTGCGCCCTGACCCAGCCGCTCCAACAGCGCGCCGTGATAAGCAGGCGCCAGCGGTGCGCCCTGCCCGCCCGCCGCCACATCGGCTGAACGGAAGTCATAGGCCAGCGGTATCTCCAGCGCAGCGTGCATCACCTCGGCGTCGATCAGTTGCAGGGTCGCGCCCGCCTGCCCTCCCCTAGGCGCGCGGTGCAGAACGGTTTGCCCGTGCACGCCTGCAATTGCCGGGGTGGGGCCATCCCACGCACGCAGCAGCGATACCATTGCATCGTTATGGGTTTGGGTGATGACGGCTTCGGCCCGATCGAACGCCACAGTCGGCGCCTCGCCCCGCCAGGCCCAGTCGCGCGCGGCCTGCGTCGCGTCCTGCAACACCCGCCGTTCGTCAGC
>JBCBGD010000297.1:0-3135 GCA_038527085.1 Pseudomonadota bacterium
TTCGTTCCAGACCATCCGTAAGTCCCCGTTTCATCACAAGGAACCATGATCCAAATGAGCGCAAAGAGCAGGCATAATCTTACCCAGAATCTGCGTTCAGTGGATAATGATGCTTCGCAGACGGTGACGTCGCTTGTCGCCTCCTGGCGCGCGACACGCGCCGAGATTGAGCGCATCCAGGCGCGCCAGGACGAGCTCTTCTTTTCCGAACAGGCCAATACAGAGGCCTTCTACCAGCTTGATGGCCGGCGCGATAAGCTGAGACTCCGAGCGATTGAGTTGCTGGAGGCAATTCGCGACAGCCGCGCGCGATCGCTGGCCGAAGTCTATGCCAAACTGGCTCTCTGGCGAGACGTTCGATATCCCGACGGGGCCAAGCCAACCCAGAAAAATGCAATCGATCAGGTGTCTGTGTCGGCGCTGGAAGACCTGGGCCGCCTCATCGAGAAGCCTGATCCCGTCAGCTAGAGTGGTTGACCGCTTTCACGCTGCGATACTCGTAGATCCGATAGCTCCAATATCTGTCACCGCCATCGCGCACCTCTCGCCAGCCGCGGGCCTTCAATTCTGGCCGCAGCATCCGGTTGAACCAGCCATGGGCGGCGAGATACACCGTGCCCTGGCGGGCGGCCTCGTGGAGCCGGTCTGCGGCAAGGCCCGCCCGGCGACGCGCTTCACTGACGGATTCGCCATCCAGTGCATGGCCGGCCAGCCAGGCGGTGCGCGCCAGCACGTTCCAGGTTTTGGGCAGGTAGCGAACACCTGAGAGCCGCGGCGGGGGCAGCGGCGCTTCGTTGAACATGCCGTCGATCTCCGCGGTCAGGTGCGGCGCAGCAAGGGCGGCCGTCTCCTGTGCCCGCGGTCGCTCAGAGGTCAGCACAACGTCAGCGTTCCGCACAGCGTCGACAAGATCTTCTGGCGGGACCTGTCCCGCCGCCAGGCTGCCCACCTCATAGCGCGACCACCAGTCGATATAGTCGCGCCAGGACAGGCGAGGGCCCTGCGTGCGATCGAGCGCGGGCTTGCCATGGCGCGAAATGATGATCGGGCCTTTGACCGGCAGAAGGGCCGTGTCCTGATCGGGGAGGATGGGAGAGTGAGCTTGCGTCATCAGCGCGAGGCCTAGCGGGAACCCCAGGGCGCGGCAAGGCGGGTGGGCGGCTGCAACGCGAAACCAATCGCTCTGACCGTTCTCAGAGCCCCTTCCAGAGCCGGCCTTCGAGGCAGGCATCGTCGGCGCGATCGCGGCAGCGATAGGTCGAGAAGATCACCGTCTCGGCCCGCCCGATGAGATGGTCGAGCGGGACAAAGCCGATCGATGCCCGGCTGGGCGCCATGCCTGCCGGAAGGTCGCATCCCGCTTCGCTCACCACGCCATTGCGCACCGGGCAGTGGCCCTTCAGGTCGCGGCCATCGGTGGAGTTGTCACGGTTGTCGCCCATGAACAGCAAGTGGCCCTCCGGGACGACGAAGACGGAGGTGGTGTCGTTCTGCGAGCCCTGTTCCCACTGGTGGGTGGTCCAAGACTTCTCACCGATCGTTTCCGTGTACACACGTGCCGAGCGTTTGCGCGATTCCGTGTGCGGAGTGTATTCGATCCGGCCCTCGAAATTGGTCTGCACAGGCTCGCCGTTCAGGAACAGCTGCTCGCCTCGCATCTCGACCCGGTCGCCTGGAAGGCCGACGACGCGCTTGATCATCACCCGGTCCAGGTGTGGGTGCTCGAAAACAGCCACGTCGCCATGCTTGGGCAGCCTCTGGAAAAGGGTCCCGTCTCCGAGTGGCAGGACCTTTCCGAGCCCCCAGGGAACAGAGTGTCGATTGTACCCATAGGCGAATTTTGACACGGCCACGCGGTCGCCGACGCGCAGATTCGGGACCATGCTTTCAGACGGGATCACGCGCTGCTCGTAAAACAGCATGGAGAAGAGGAAAAACAGCGGGACAAAGACAGACAGTGTCGTGCCCCACTCCTTGGCTTCCTGCTTGATCTTGTCTCCAAGGGTGCGCGGCTTCGCCTTCCCGGACGCCTCGCTGGAGGTCTGATCGCTTCCCATGGGCCTGCCTTTGGTCTCGTCGTCCATCACCAGAGGTATCTAGACACCGCGCGCTCAGATTGCGACGGAAAATCTGGCCTGAAGCTGCATTTGGCTGGCAACTTCAGGAGGCGTGATACCAGACCACACCGTCCGCATCGACCTCTGCGCTGGCCTGTCCCCGGTCGATCAGCAGGTTGAGATGGGCCAATGCCTCGCCTGTGGCCATGCCCAGATCCTCTTGCCCGATCTTGCGCCCGAAAAGCGCGGGAAAGGTGTCGATGATCCTGCGCGGCGCTTCTGAAAGGCGGCCATGCAGGCGGGTCAACGCTGTCTCGTGGCCGTCGATCAGATGGGTCAGGCGCTTGTGCGCGCCGACGAAGGGCTCGTTGTGGGCGGGCAGGACCAGCACCTCCTCAGGCAGGGCGTCGCGCAGCCGTGCGCAGCTCGCCATCCAGTCGGCCAGGGGATTGGCTGAGGGCTCGGTGGGAAACACCGACACGTTGGAGGAGATGCGCGGCAGGATCTGGTCGCCTGAGATGAAGAGGTTCAGCGCCGCGCAGTAGAGGCAGGCGTGCTCGGGCGAGTGGCCAGAGCCGATCATCACCTGCCAGGTCTCCCCGCCCATCTCGAACATGTCGCCATCCTCAAGCCGGCGATAGGCATCGGGCATCTGGCTGACGCCGCGGCCGAACCCGCCAAAGCGCGATTTGTAGACCTCGATCTGGTCGCCGGTCCAACCGGCCCGGTGATAGAAGTCCGTGCCCGCAGACGGTGCTTCGCGGCCCGTATCGGCGACCAGCATGCGGCAGGTGATGTACTCCAGCCGGCTCATCCAGAGCTCGGCACCGGGAAACTTGCGGCTGAGCCAGCCCGCATTGCCCACATGATCGGGATGCATGTGGGTGACGATGACCCGGGTGACAGGCCGCCCGCCGAGCTTGGCCTCGAAGATGTCGCGCCAGGCCTGCTTGGTCTCGTCCAGCGGCATGCCCGTGTCGACAATCGTCCAGCTCTCTCCATCATCGATCAGCCAGAGATTGATGAACTTCAGCGAGAAGGGCAGCGGCATGCGCACCCAGTGCACGCGCGGCGTGAT
>JBCBGD010000298.1:0-1090 GCA_038527085.1 Pseudomonadota bacterium
CACGCCGAGGCCCGGCGCGCCGCGGGTCGTCGTCCTCACTTCCAGGTAGACATCCTCGGCAATGTATTTGCCCGCCCCCAGCGAGGCTGTGCCGTCGTCTTCCAGCCCAAGCTCGATACGGTCGACATTCAGCGCGTCCTCGAAGCCGCCGAGCAGGTCGACCCCGCCGCCGCCTGAGAGTTGGGCGAGGCCCGCGGCGAGCTGGGCGGCCTGCAGCGGGCTAAGCTGGCTGGGCGAGGTGCCGAACAGGACGCGCGACAGGATCTCGTCATTGGGCACCTGGGGCGTGGAGGTCAGGGCGAAATCGGGATCCGACACGGTGCCACGCACGGCGAATCCTGCGGTGAAACCATCCTCGGTGCGCTGGGCAGAGATGCCGAGCCGCGCGTCTTCAGGTGGGCCGTTGAAGTCCACCGTTGAGCCCTCTAGCGGGAAGGTGCGCCCGAGCACCTCCACATCGCCGCGCACGATCTCTGCCTGGCCGCTCAGGCGAGGCGCGCGCACCGTGCCGCCGAGGCTGGCGTCCAGGCGCCACTCGGTCTCCACCCCGCGCCCGATCACCCGGATGCGGCGGTCTGCTTTCAGGTCGATGTCGAGGGCGATGGGCACGCGCTCAGGGCGTTCGATCTCTGCTTCCTCGGCCTCGATTCCGTTTCGGAATTCCACATCCAGCGTGGTGTAGCCGCCCGATGGCAGTTGATCGATGTTGATCTCGGCAGATTGGAAATCGAGCGCACCAGTAAGCCGTGCACCGGTTTCCTCATCGAAGAGGGCGAGGTCGCCGGACACCACGGCGACGACATCGTCTCGCTGCAGGGCATTGAACCGGTCGAGCTGCATTTCCACCGAAGCTGCGCCGCCAAATCCGTACCGCCCGCTGCCGGTGAGGGACCCGCCACGCGCGCCATTTGCCGTCAGGCTGCGCACCGTAACGCCTTCAGGCACAAGGTCGGCCTCCATGGCGATGTCTGTGATATTAAGGCCCGTCAGGGCGTCCTCGAGCCGGCCGCCAGTGATCGTGAGGCGGCCCTCTGGGCGAAGGTTTTCCAGCGGGCCCTGCATGCTGGCTATCAGGTCGAAGCGGCCGTCG
>JBCBGD010000298.1:1100-3084 GCA_038527085.1 Pseudomonadota bacterium
TGATCGTGAGGCGGCCCTCTGGGCGAAGGTTTTCCAGCGGGCCCTGCATGCTGGCTATCAGGTCGAAGCGGCCGTCGAGCGCCGTGTCGAGTGGGCCAAGGAGGGACCAGATCGGCTCGATCGGACCGCGGCCCTCAAGCTGCGCATCAATGGCGGCATTGTCAGGCAGGGACACAGTCAGCGGCGCGGCCGAGGCGGACACGGGCACTCCTGCCGTGGCCTCCAGCGTCAGGCCACCATCGCCGTCCCTAAGATCGGCCACCGCCTCGATGCGTCCTTCGCTCAAAGTGGCGTTGATGGTGCCGAACACCTCTGGCGCGTCAGGGCGGGCCTGGGCGATGCCATTCACGGTGATCTGCGATGTCCCGGTCAGGCTTTGTCCTTCGCCCGACAGTTCGAAAGATGCGTCGAGGCCGCCGCGCAAAGCCGGGCGGTCGAGCAGGCGCGCAATGATTGCGGCGTCGATCTCGCGCGCATCGCCCGTCACGGAGAGGCTGTTCTCGCCGCGCTCCGCAGAATAGCGCAGGGACCCGCCGAGCAGCGACAGCGCGCCTGTGCTGGTCAGGCCGCCCGGCGTCTGGGCGATTTCTATGGGGTCGATCGTGTCGATGTCCTGGCCGTAGAGTGTGATGTCGGGCGACAGGCGGATGCGCTGTGCCTCGGCATTGATCTGGAACGGCAGCGCCACGTCGAGCGGGCGGAGCTGACCTGCGATCGCCACCTCGCCGCTTGTGTCGACGCGCCCTGTGATGTCGCTCAGCGGGCCCGATGCCGTGAGGGTCGTGGCGCCGAGTTGGGCTTGGTCTGTGGAGAGCGACGCAAGGGTGACGTCTGCATCCATGCGCGTGCCGGTGATGACGAGCGTGCCCGAGGCGGCGCCGACGCCATCTATGATGTCTTCCGGGGCGGAAAGGGCGAGGTTGGCGGAGATAGGTGCGTCGCCGCCGCCACTGGCCGAGCCTGTCAGTGAGAGCGCGCCAAGCGCGGTGTCGAGGCCATCGATTTGCCAGGCGCCGCGCGCGTAGGCGATGTCTGCATCGGTTTTGAAGGCCTGACCCTCGACGTTTGCCGTTGCGTTTACCGCGCCAGACAGAGCGCCACTGGTATAGCGCCCGTCGAAGGTGACACGGCTTTGCGAAATAGATCGTTCACCGAGCAAGACCGAGGGCGCGCCAAGCCGTGCGGAAATGCCGAGGTCTTCGATGCTGCCTTCCACGTCCGCATTCAAGCTGGCGCCTTCAACGGCATAGGCGTCGGTCGTGAACGCTGAAACGTCCGCGGTGAGGTCAAGATCCAGAGTGTCCGCAGACACAGCGCCCGAGGCCGTCGCCGTGAGCATGTCTCCCGCCAGCGTTACGCGCGACAGGGTGAGGGCATTGTCGGCGGACAAGCGCGCGTCGATGTCGGCATTGAACATGCCTTCGAGCACCGGGTGTGGCGGCGCGGTCAGCTGCGCCGGGGCAGCAATGGCGAGCTGCAAGGCACCCTCAGACGCCGAGGTGATGGCGAAACGGCCCTCGCGAAGCTCGATGTCGCTGGGAATGGCGTTCGACGAAGGCTGGATCGTTCCGGACAGGTCGATCGCGCTGCGGTCTGTGCCGATCGTGCCAGAGGCGGTGACGATGCCGGCCGCCGCGCGGAACGTCGCTGTCTCGAGGCTCGCAAGGCGGGTGTCCAGGTCGACGCCGCCCTTGAGCTTGAGCGAGGGCTCGGTGCCGAGATAGGTCAGCATCTCAGGCGACGTCGTGTCGTCGAGCTGGGTGTCGATCGTGGTGTCGATGGCCAATCGCCCTGCCTCGCGATCGAATTCGAACTGGCCCGGTGCGGTGAGAGTGGCGAACGTGATGCCCCCGGCATTGAGGCGCGTGAGGGCGATGGCTCCGTCAAAGGCGGCGATGTCGCCGTCAACGCTGAGCACGCCGTCGACTGTTCCGCCGCTCAGCCGGACGTCGCCAAAGGTCAAGGCTTGTTTGAGCTGAAGATC
>JBCBGD010000299.1:0-3061 GCA_038527085.1 Pseudomonadota bacterium
CCCACAGATTGGGATCATGTTTATCGATAAATGATAAAGGTCTCCTGTTCAATTTGTAAACCCCGGAAGTGACTCCGGGGCATTTTGCAGCGATTGCCGAAACATCGCAGCGGCAGGTGGTTGCAAGGCGCGCTGGGTTTGGCTATGTGGCGCGTCTGCCGTGTTGGGGCGTCGCCAAGTGGTAAGGCACCGGTTTTTGGTATCGGCATTCCCAGGTTCGAATCCTGGCGCCCCAGCCATCACGCAAATCCATCCATTGGCCTGTTCGCGCGCTGCATGAATTTCTTGCCGCACTTGCTTGAATTTTCGCCCTATTGCGCCGCGTCATGCAGGAACACTGTTGCCAATTGGCTGCGGTCTGTTCAATTACCTGAAGGATTGTTTAAGCGTGTTGATCCGATCGGCGCCTGTTGATAGCGTTGCAGTGTCGCAGGGGTGTTCCTGTCTCGAACAGGCGTCGCGGCGGATGAGCTGAAGAGAGGGCGGAAAACGCCCCGAAGATCAATCCGGGAGGTGACGGGCGCGCTGCGCTGATCGCTTTCTTTGACTTTAGATGCGTCCTCGTTTGTGTTTGGGACGCTACAGAGAAGCGGCGCTTAAGGTTGCCGCAAAAAGAGTTTCCCGCAGGTTCGTGCGGTCTTCCCGGAAAAGGGAGATCATGCGCCTGCGTCGGCTTTAGAGAGTGAGTGAGAGGCAGACCTCATGAGAAAAGTCCTGACCCCGGCACGCAGTGTGCTTGCGGCCGTGTTGATGACAGCCCTGGGCGGAACCGCCCAGGCTCAACTTGGCAACGCGCTAGACACTGGCGAGCAGGCCACGACCCGCGCCCAACAGGTGCAACAGCAGATCAACCAGCTGGATGACGAGCGTTCCGACATGGTGCGCGAGTATCGCACCCTGCTGCAGCGCCGCGATGCGGCCGAGCTGTTTGCCCGCCAGCAAGAGCAGGTGGTCGAGAGCCAACGCCGCGAGGTCGAAAGCCTCACCGAGCAGTTGGGGCGGATTGACGAGATCACCGCAGAGACGGTGCCGATGCTCGTCGACATGATCGCCGACATCAAAGCGTTTGTGGGCGCCGACCTGCCGTTCAAGTCGGATTTCCGCCAGGCGCGTCTCGACGGTCTCGATGCCGCCATGGCCGACCCGCAGGTCTCCACCGCTGAGAAATACCGCCTGATTATCGAGGCCTACCAGGCCGAAATGGAATACGGCTCAACCATCGACACATGGCAGACCGAACAGGACGTGGACGGCAACCCGACCACGGTCGACATGTTCCAGTACGGCCGCGTGGCCCTGGTCTGGCTGACGACGGACGACCGCAAGGCAGCCCGCTGGAACCGTGCCACCGGTTCTTGGGAGCCGATCACAGACGGCTCCATGCGCGCTGCAATCCGCGAAGCGATCCGCGTTGCGTCCGGCAAGAAGCAGCAGGAAGTGCTGTTCGCGCCGGTTGTTCCGCTGAGCGTCAACTAAGCAGCCCTGAGAGATTTGGAGTATATGAAGATGAGCAATCGCTTTTCCCTCAAGGCTCTCGGCGCTGCTGCGCTGCTTGGCCTTGCCACCATGGCAACCTCGACCGTCATGGCCCCCGCAGCAGAGGCCCAGGCGTCTTCGCTTGGTGAGATCCTTGAGCGCGTCCGCCGTGACAGTTCAGAGTTGAGTTCTGAGAACCAGCGCCGACTGCGCGAGTTCCAGCAAGCTCGCGACGAACAGTCTGCGCTTCTCGCCGATGCCCGCGCAGCGCTCGCTGCAGCCGAGGCCCGTGGCCGCGCCCTGAGCGCCGAGTTTGACGCCAACGAGGCGCGCCTCAGCGAGCTTCAGGCCCAGCTTGATACCGAGGCTGGTGACTTCTCCGAACTGCTCGGGCAGTTCCGCACCGCGGCTGGTGAAACCATGCCGCAGATTCGCGCTTCGCTCGCCAGCTTCGACCCGTCGGCCGAGCCGGCAGAGGTGTTTGGTGGTGGCGGCCGTGTGGAGAAACTCTCCGAAATCGCCCAGGCCCGGACGCTTCCGACGCGCGCCGACCTGGACAGCCTGCCTAAGGCGATCCTTCAGGAAATGATCGCCCAATCCGAAACGAAGATTTTCACCGCCGAGGTCTCCAACATCGGACCGGAAGGTGAAAACGCCGAAGTCGAGCTCGCCCGCGTTGGCGTGTTCACAGCCGCGACCACGGACGGCAGCCCGCGTTTTGTGGAAGTGAGCGTTCCTGAAACCGGCGGCGAAGATCCCCGTCTGATCGCCTTCCGCGCCCAGCCGCGCGGTGAATTCCGCTCTGCGATGGGCAACGTGGTCAGCGCGATCCGTAATAATTCGGCAGAAGCCGTGCGCGGTCCTGTGGATCCTTCCAAAGGCGACCTGTTTGCGATCCTTGGCGACATTCCAAGCTGGGGCACGCGCCTGACCCGCGATGGTGGCTTTATCGGCCAGATCATCCTGTTCGTGCTGATCCCGATCGGTATCGCGCTTGGCCTGTTCAAGATCGTCACTCTGTTCCTTCAGGGCGCTGCCATGCGCTCCACGGCAAAATCGCGCCGCGGCGGCACGGGCAACCCGCTCGCCAAGGTGTTCGCCACCTATGAGGACAACAAGTCAGCTGACCTTGAGACCCTCGAACTCAAGCTTGACGAGACGATCCTTCAGGAAACGCCGAAAATCGAGCGCTTCAATGAGATCATTAAAGTGCTGTCGGCTGTCGCGCCACTGGTCGGACTGCTCGGAACGGTGGTCGGCATGATCCTGACCTTTACCGCCATCACGAACTACGGCGCCGGTGACCCGCAGCTCATGGCTGGAGGTATCTCGGTGGCCCTCGTGACCACGGTGCTTGGTCTGCTCGCGGCCATCCCGCTGATCCTTCTACACGCGATCTCGGCCGCCATGGCCCGTGGCAACCAGCAAATGCTCGATGAGCAGGCTGCCGGCCTTGTTGCGGAACGTGCGGAAAGCGAACGTCGCGGAGCGGTGGCCTAATGGTCGCTTTCGCACTCACCTTGCGCGAGGGAGGGTTCCTATGATCGGTGAGATTCAGGAATTCCTCGACCGGGGTGGACCCGTC
>JBCBGD010000300.1:0-3053 GCA_038527085.1 Pseudomonadota bacterium
TCCCGCCTGCATGGTTCGTCTCCGCTCACCATGAGGCTGAATTCAGAGCTTAGCTTCGACCGCCGCACCCCGCCGGGCCTGCGGACGCGAGTGCTCGCTCAAACGCCCCGCAGCCTTGAGCGCGATCCATGTGAGCGCAGCGATACGGGATCAAACAAAAAACCCTTGAGCGCGTTCCATCGCGCAGGCGAAGCCGAAGCGGGGAACAAACAAAAAAAGCGCGCCCGTGCTGGATCAGGCGCCCTAAGTGTCCTCGCCATCCTCTTGGCTCGCGTCCTTGTTCTTCGCCGTCAGTTTGCTGACCTTCCAGAGTTCCCAGGCGGCAAAACCGAGGATGATGCCGTAGAAGGCGAGCATTTCGATGCCGAACAGCATGTTCTTCATGGGTTTCAGTCCCGGTTGCGGCGCGTCTCAGCGCGCGGTCTCAACCGTAACATTGCGCGCATTCAGGCGCAGGCAAATTTCCAGGATGCGATCGACCGGGGCGAGCGCGCCGAGCGCGTCGTTTCCGGTCAGGGGCGGGCCCGCCGTCACGGCCTCGATGAGAAAGGGTTTGCGGCGAGGGCTGGTGCGCGCGAGGGCGGCGCGGCGGGCAGGGCCGTCATCGCCAAAGCCTTGCCGACAAGGGCGAGCTTGCGAGGACCCGTGACGCGCGCGCGGCGCGTGACCGAATCCCAGCCGGCCTGCGCAATCGAGGTTGCGATGTCGCCATAGATCAGCCCGGCCGCTCGGATCGCGGCGCGGCACTCGGCGGGGAGAAACGAGACGCCAGACAGGCCTCGCGCATAGAGCTGCTGGGCCTCGACGGTCAGGCGCTCGACGCACCTGCGGACCGCGTCGCTGGCACTCGGCGCTTCAATGAAATCCCGGGCGCAAATGCCTTCGTCTGCGAGCCAGTCAAGCGGGAGATAGATTCGCCCGCGCCGGGCATCCTCGCCCACATCGCGGGCGATATTGGTGAGCTGCATGGCCGCACCGAGATCGGTGGCCCGCGCCAGGGCCTCGGCTGAGCGCGCGCCCATGACCAGCGCCATCATCGCGCCGACGGTTCCGGCAACCCGGGCGGCATAGTCGTGGAGATCCTCAAGCGTCTGGTAGGCGCGGCCCTCATCGTCCCATTCCATCCCCTCGATCAGGGCGGCGGGAATGGCCTTCGGGATTGCGTGGCGGGCGACAGCGTCGGCGAAGGCCCGGTCGACGGGACGGTTTTCGGGCCGGCCGGCATAGGCCGCATGGAGGCGCTGGCGCAGGCGGTGGACCCGCTCCTTGCCGCCGGCCTCTTCGTCGATGGCGTCATCGCACGAGCGGCAGAAGCCATAGAGTGCAAACGCGGCCTCACGCACCCGCTTCGGCAGCAGCCGGGAGGCGGCATAGAAACTGTGCGAGCCCTCCGCGATGATCTCGCGCAGCGCGGCGGCGTCGCTCGGTCTGGCAAACCCGGCCTCAGACACGTTGGCCTGCCAGGGATGCCGCTTCAGGGACGACCGCGTCCAGCGCGCGCGCCGAGCTCAGCACGCTGGGAACACCCGCGCCGGGGTGGGTGCCCGCGCCGACGAGGAAGAGATTGTCGATCCCTTCGGCGAGATTGTGGGGGCGGAACCAGGCGCTCTGGGTCAGGATCGGCTCGAGGCCAAAGCCGGCGCCATTAAAGGCGCGGTAGCGGGAGACGAAATCGCGCGGATCCATCAACCGCTCGGTCACGATGTGGTTCTGGAAGCCCGGCAGGATCGTCTCGTCGAGCCGTTTCGCGATCAGACGCTTATAGGGCTCGGCCTGGGTCTCCCAGTCGATGTCTGCGCTCATGTTCGGGATCGGCGAGAGCGCATAGTAGGTGTCGCATCCCGGCGGCGCGAGGCTGGGATCGGCGTGGGTCGGTCTGTGGACATAGAGGCAGAGGTCGTCGCTCAGCGCTTTCGTGTTGAAGATCGATTTCAGCAGCGCGTTGAAATTGCGGCCCATCACCTTGGTGTGCTGGCCGACCTCTTCGTAGCGTCGATCAAGCCCGAAATACCACACGAAAACGCCCATGGAGAACCGCGCCCGTTCCACACGCTTCGGGCTCCAACGGCGCGAAACCGATTTCGGGATCAGGTCATGGTAGAGCGCGGCGCTGTCCGTGTTGGAGACGACGATATCGCTGCTGAGGATTTCGCCCGACGTTAGGCGCACGCCCGTCGCCGCGCCGTTCTCGACCAGCACTTCGTCAACGTCCGCGCCGTAGACAAACTCGCCGCCATGGGCCTCGATCAGGTCAACAAGGCCCTGCACAAGCGCGCCCGTTCCGCCTTGGGGAAAATGCACGCCCCATTCGCGCTCCAGCGACGGGATCATCGCATAGGCAGAGCTGGCCGCCAGCGGATTGCCGCCGATGAACAGGGGATGGAAGCTGCAGATCTGGCGGATGCGCTCGTCTTTGACGAATTTCGACACCACCGTGTAGACCGGCAGGTGCCCGCCATAGCGCACCAGATCGGGCGTCGCTTTCAACATCGTCGAAAGGTGCGTGAAGGGGATGTGGCCGAGCTGGTCGAAGACGATTTTCCGTAAGTCCTCGGAGTGGCGCATGAAGGCCTGATAGCCAGCGAGATCGCCCGGACTGATGCGCGCGACCTGGGCCTCCATCGCGCTGGCATCACCGTTGTAATAGAACATCTGCCCGTCATTGAAGCGGATGTTGTAGAAGGGATCGATGGGTCTCAGGTCGACATGGTCCTCCAGCCGCTGGCCAAGCAATGCCCAGAGGTCATGGAAGAGCTGGGGCACCGTGATGACGGTTGGCCCGGCATCGAAGGTGAAGCCATCCTGGCGGAAGACCGAGGCGCGCCCGCCAGGCGCATCCAGCCGCTCCAGCAGCTTGACTTTGTAGCCTTTGGCGATCAGGCGCACGGCCGCCGCGAGCCCGCCGAAGCCGGTGCCGATCACCAGGGCGGTGACAGGAGAAACCTTCGCATCAAATGAGCGGGCCGCATCCACACGTGTCAGCATTGGTAGACACTATGGTGTGTCTAGTGTGGTGCGGCAAGGAAAAAGCGCGCTTAGTCGGCGGTGTCGCG
>JBCBGD010000301.1:0-3039 GCA_038527085.1 Pseudomonadota bacterium
GTTTATTAGTGATTCGGTCAGACTGCTCGCTTGAGTTGAGAAGGGGAGACCACTGGGTATGACGACGATGTTGAAGTGGCTGTTCGGCTTGGTTGTTCTGTTTGGCCTCGCCTTGGCAGGTCTTGTCTTCATTCTGACGCGGCCAGCCGCGCCGCTCGCCCCCGCACCCTTGATCGTTGAAGTGGATCAAGGCCGACTCCAGGGCGGCATCGACGCCAAAAACCCTGAAATTCTTCAGTTCAATGGGATTCCGTACGCGGCTGCCCCGATTGGTGACCTGCGCTGGAGAGCGCCGCGAGCCCATGGCGGATGGCAGGGCGTGCGTGCCGCCCAGGCGTTCGGAGCGGAGTGCCTGCAGGCGCGCATCGGTAGCTCCCAATTTACCAAGGACATCGTGAAAGGGCTCGGGCTGGCCTGGTGGAAGCAGCAGCTGGCCAGCCTTGTGACAACATACACGCCCGCGCCTGACGAAAGCGAAGACTGCCTGTTTCTGAATGTCCGAACAGCGAACGTCGGCGGTGAGACCGCCCAGCCGGTCATGGTCTGGATTCATGGGGGCTCCCACCAGACCGGGTCGGGCTCAAACGCGGTCTACCAGGCCAACCAACTGGTCGAGAATGGCGTGGTGCTCGTCACCATCAACTATCGTCTCGGGCCGCTCGGATATCTCGCGCACCCAGCGCTGAGCGCCGAGGATCCGCGCGGTGTGTCCGGAAACTACGGGCTTTTGGACCAGATGGCCGCGCTGGAATGGGTGAGGGACAATATCGCGGCTTTTGGCGGCGATCCGGAAAACATCACCGTGTTCGGCGAAAGCGCAGGCGCCCAGTCGATCAGCGAGATCATGGCGGCGTCAGGTGGCGAGGGCCTGTTTCACAAGGCGATCCTTCAAAGCGGTTCGTCGACGTATCGCTCCGTTGGACTGGATACGGCATTGGATGCGAGGTTCACCGCCCATGAGGCAGGGCGCATTTTCCTGTCGAACCTGGTGGGGGAAGGGGCAGATGCCGCTGATCTGCGCAAGATCGAAGGCGACGACATCATCGCCGCCTTGGCCGATCATCCCGACCTCTATTACTACTTCAAGCCCGTCGTAGATGGCGAAGTGCTGCCGCGCATGGTCGGCGACGCCATCATGAATGGCCATGTTCCCGCAATTCCCATGTTGGCAGGGTATAACGCCGACGAGGCGACGCTGTTTTACGCTGGCACCCAGTCGCCAACCTTGATCAAATGGCCCTTCCCGGAGAGCCAAGCAGAGCGGGTGGCTCTGCTCGACGAGATTTACGGCGCGGCGGATGCTGAAATCTTGCGCGATCTCTATGGGCTGCACGACCCGACCAATTGGGACAAAGGCGCCACGGACATGCTTGGCGATGACCTGTTCGGTGTCCACATGCGGCTGCTTGGGCGACTGAATGCTGAATCTGGCGCCCCGACCTGGCTTTATCACTTCGACCGCGTGCCTCCGAGCCCACGCCAGACGCTCGGGGCCTTCCATGCCTCGGAGATCTTCTTCGTGTTCGACAGTCACAATCCGCTGATGGACCTGACCGAGCACGACCGTCGCTTGACCGCGCAAATGGGCGCCTACTGGACAAATTTTGCCAAGACGGGAAACCCCAATAGCGCAGGCCTCCCCGAATGGCCTGCCTATGGCGCCGATGACCAGTGGATCATCCTCGGAGATCAAATCGCTACGGGACGCGTCCGCCCAGAAAAGCTCGACGTTCTGGAACGGGCTGTGACCTCTTGGGTCTATGCTGCTGTGCCGGTTCTGACCCCGCCGCAGGTGTTTGCTTCAAGCGGTGAGCAGGCTGGCGCAGAGAGCCTCGAGCCCTGATTGGTCCACGGCGTCAAACGCGTCGAATTCGGTTGAGTCGACATCGAGGACGGCGGCAAGCGCGCCGTCTGCATCGAAGACCGGCACGACGATTTCGGAATTCGAGCGACTGTCGCAGGCGATATGGCCCGGAAAGGCGTGGACGTCGGGAACGAGTTGTGTCTCGCGTGTGGCAGCGGCTGTGCCGCAAACGCCCTTGCCGAACGGAATACGCAGGCAGCCCAGCGTCCCCTGGTAGGGGCCTACAACAAGTTCGCCGGGCTTTTGCGGATCGACCACATAGAATCCCGTCCAGAAAAAGCGCGGCCTGAACGCCTCTGCCAGCAGGCAGGCAGCGGTTGCATAGCGCGCGGGGATATAAGTCTCTCCCGCCACGACACTGTCGATTTCCGCCTTCAAGCCGTCATAAATCGCTGCTTTTTCCATGGGATAGGTCCGATAGCTGAGGCGTGACATCACGGGTGGCAAAAGACCCATGGACGCTTTGTAAGTCGTCTGAAATAGTCGGGAACGAGCGAGAAAAGAAGGGGAGAGTTTCGCGGTGCACAAGGGGTTTGCTGTGTTGGTGTATCTGGTGTGGGCGCTCACCTGCATTCAGGTCGCTCCCGCAAGCGCCCAGGAAGCCGGTGACAGCGCGGCCAAGCCCATGTCCTTCGAGGAGCTGCATGAGGCGTATCTGGCCGACAGCGACCTGCAGCTCGAGCACCCAGAACCACCGGAAGCTGTTCCGCCGCGCCCGCCCAGCACACAGCCGGGTTGGCTGACCGCTATTGCAGAGTTCTTTGCCTCGATCTTCCGGGCTATTGGCGGCGTCATCGGTTATATCGGTGCTGCCATCGTCGCGCTGCTGGTTGGTTGGCTGTTGTGGTTCATCTTTGGCGAGGCCATCAGCGCCCGCTTTGGCAGAGTGAAAACACCAAAAGACGAGATCATCGAAAGCGAGGAAGACGACATGCGCCCGGATGCGGCCGTGGCGCGGTCCCTGCTCGAAGAGGCCGACGCGCTTGCCAAGCAGGGCCGTTTTGCCGAAGCCGTGCATGTGCTGCTGTTCCGCTCAATCGAGGACATTCAGACCCGCAAGGGCGCCATCCTGCCGCGGTCGCTGACCGCGCGGGAGATTGGCGGTCTTGGCGACCTGCCCGAACGCGCACGGGGAGCCCTGGCGCCAATTATCGGCGTGGTCGAGCGCAGCTTCT
>JBCBGD010000302.1:0-3018 GCA_038527085.1 Pseudomonadota bacterium
CTGGTTTTAGGTACCAGCGCCGCGAGGCGTGGGGGTTCGAGTCCCTCTACCCGCACCATTCAAACGGGGTTTTCACGGAGTGAAAAATTTTTGGTCCAGTGGACCAAAAATAGCGTTTAAATCCCCCGGTAGGGGCCGCAGCAACTACTCACTGTACATCTGTTTGAATGGATTGATGCCCTGCGCGCCTCCGGCTCGCTGCTCGGTGCTGTTCTCGCCGGACGGCGAGGCACCTGCGCCTTCGCGTTGCTCGTGGGGGCTCTTGAAAAAGAGCAAGTCTCTTTCGGCCTCGCGATGGGTCGCGCTCAAGGCTGCGCCCCTTGCTCCCTGTAGCAAGCGCTCGCCTAACTCTTCGCCTGAACGACACCCTTTGCCAACAGGCAATAGACATCGCGCCAGCGCTATGACATAGACCGCGCTTTGTTTCACAGCCCATGGTCAAAGCACCTCGGCGCGGCGGCAGAATGGCCCTCGCGCCCGCCCAAGGATAAACAGTATGGAAGTCACCGAGACCAAGGTCGAAGGCCTCAGCCGCTCTTACCAGATCCGTGTCACCCAGGACGAGCTGGCCCAAAAACTCGACGCGCGCATCAAGGAAATCCAGCCCCAGATGCGCCTGAAGGGGTTCCGCCCCGGCAAGGTGCCGCCGTCCCACATCAAGAAGATGTTCGGCAAGGACCTGATGGGTGAAATGATCCAGAAGCTGGTCCAGGAAACCAACGAAAAGGCGATCGAGGACGCCGATGTGCGCCCGGCCAGCCAGCCCGATGTGAAGCTGGAAGGTGAAATGGAAGCCGTGCTCGAGGGCAAGGCCGACCTCGCCTACGAAATGAACATCGACGTGATGCCTGATTTCGAGCCGATGGACCCGAAGACAATCAAGATTGAGCGTCCTGTTGCCGAGATTCCAGAAGAGGATATCGACGAGTCCATCGAAAAGCTCGCCGAGCAGAACATGCAGTACGAGCCGCGCGGCAAAACGGCGAAGGCGCGCGATGGCGACGCCGTCGTGATCGACTTCGTCGGCAAGATCGACGGCGAGGAATTTGAAGGCGGCTCAGCCGAGGGCGCCACGGTCGTCATCGGCCAGGGCCGCTTTATTCCGGGCTTTGAAGAACAGCTTGTCGGCGTGAAGGCGGGTCAGGAAAAAGACCTGAATGTCACCTTTCCTGAAGACTACAACGCTGAGCACCTGGCCGGGAAAGAGGCCGTGTTCGAAGTGAAGGTCGAAGAGGTCCGAGCCCCGAAAAAGGCCGAGCTTGACGACGAGTTCGCCAAGGGTCTGGGCCTTGAGAGCCTCGAGCAACTGCGCGAGCTGGTGACCAACCAGATGCAGGGCGAGTTCTCCGGCGCATCGCGAGCCAAGGCGAAGCGCGCCCTGCTGGATGAGCTCGACAAGGCCCATGACTTTGATTTGCCGCCCGGCATGGTTGACCAGGAGTTCGACCAGATCTGGGCCCAGCTGCAGCAGGAAAAGGAAGCCGGCCGCCTCGATGAGGAAGAAGCCGCGAAGCCTGAAGACGAGCTGAAAGCCGACTACCGCAAGATTGCCGAGCGCCGCGTGCGCCTCGGTCTGGTGCTCGCCGAAATGGGCCGCGAAGCTGAGGTTCAGATCACCGAGCAGGAAGTGCAGCAAGCCATGATCGCCGAGGCCCGCAAGTTCCCCGGTCAGGAGCGCGAAGTTGTCGAGTTCTTCCAGAAGAACCCCAACGCAATGGCCCAGCTGCGCGCGCCGATCTACGAGGACAAGGTGGTCGACCACATCCTCGACGTGGCAGAGGTCACCGACAAGACGGTCACCAAGGACGAGCTCTTCGCCGAAGACGAAGCGCCAGACTTCCTCTAGGCAACCTGCATTCAGGGGTTCGACTTGGGCCTGGCGGGACCCTAAATGCCCGCCATGGTCTATTCCTCATTTGACGACCTCGTAACGCGCGCCAGGGACCGGCTTGATCCGGTCCAGGGGCGTTCGCGCCTGCCGGAAGGCGGCGACGGAGAGTTCCTGTCGGCAGAGCAGTTGGACGCGATACGCCCGGCGGCGGTGCTTATCGGCCTGATTCCAAGGCCCGGCGGCGCAACCGCCTTGCTCACCCAGCGCCCGGACACCATGGCCAAACACCCAGGTCAGGTGGCCTTTCCGGGGGGCAAAGTCGATCCGGAGGATGCCGACGAGGTCGACGCCGCCCTGAGAGAGGCCGAGGAGGAAGTCGGGGTCGATCCTGCTGGCGTCCAGCTGGTGGCCCGCGCCGCGCCCTATGTGACAGGCACTGGTTTTCGAATCGTGCCGGTTGTTGGCGTTCTGGAGCCTGATTTCGAGCCAATCCCTTGCGAAACCGAGGTCGCCGCGGTGTTCGAAACGCCCCTCGATTTTCTCATGGACCCGAAGAATCACCAGCGCAGATCAGGCGTGTGGCGCGGGCAGACGCGATACTACTACGAGATGCCCCATGGCGGGTTTCGCATCTGGGGTGTTACTGCTGGCATCATTCGCACCCTATATCTTGAGTTATATGGCGGCGACTGAGATCCCGCTGACCGGGAAAGAAGGAGACCTGCCACCGTGGCACGCACAATCGTCATCCAGCTGGTGCTGTTCCTGCTGCCCTTCCTTGGGTACGCATTCTACAGGCTCTTGCTGTCAGACGCCCAATCCGAGGGACGCAAGACCTGGCCGATCAGCATGCTGTTTGGCGCTGGTGCTGCCCTTGCCCTGGCCGGATTTATCTATCTGGCGCTGTCGGAAGAGCGCTCTCCAAACATGTGCCACGAGCCCGCGCGCTATGAAGATGGCGAACTGATCCCTGCGCGCAGCTTCCCGTGCGAGCGGGACATGACCACGGTTGGCGCGCCCGCCGGCGACACAACCGGGCCATCTGAGACCGCCAACGAAATCGAACCCACGCCAGACCCGGCGCCCGATCCCGGTGGCAACTAAGCTTTCGGATCCGGAGTGGCTGACCAGCCCGCAAACGCGCGCAGTCATTGCGGCGCTGGAGGCCGCCCGGCCAGGTGGCTCTC
>JBCBGD010000303.1:0-3003 GCA_038527085.1 Pseudomonadota bacterium
GTTGTCACGGGGTCGTTCATCGCCGGAACGCCCGAAGATGCCGCCTTGCCTGTCGATGTTCTCACCGCGGGCGACCTTGAGTTGCAAGGCTCGCCAACGATCACGGACCTGATCAAGAATCTCGGCGTGTCATCAGGCACCGACGGGCGCACCAACCAGTTCGCCTCAAACGGTCTTGAAGGCACAGGCAACGTCAACCTGCGGGGCCTTGGCCCGGGCCGAACGCTGGTTCTGCTCAATGGCCAGCGTCAGACGTTCTCGGCCTTCCCGATTGGTGAGCAAGCCCAGCTGTTTGTCGATACCAATATGATCCCGGCCTCCGCGATCGGCCGGATTGAGGTGCTGAAAGACGGCGCCGCCGCACTTTACGGTTCGGACGCCATCGCCGGTGTGGTGAACTTCATCACGCGCACGGACCTTGATGGGCTGGAACTCTCCGGCAGCTTCCAGCAATATGAAGGCACTGATGGCGAGTATGACCTGTCTGCCGCCTATGGCTGGCAAGGCGACAATTGGAACCTTCTGATCTCAGGCGGATACCAGTTCGAAAACGAAGTCCCGCTGCTTGAGAAAGACTGGGCGATTTCCGACATCACGGAAAATCCTGTCGGCGGTTTCTCATCCCTGTCCAATCCCGGCCGTTATGTGGCTCTCGGAGCGACTGGCGTGATCGGTGCAGTCAACCGGGAGGCTGGCTGTGATGATGTGGGCGGTGTGATCAACCCCGCGAATGATCAGTGCTTCTTCCAGTTCACCCAGTTCGACAATCTGGTGGAAGAAACCGAGCGCTTCCAGATCTTCACCGAGTACAACCGCGAATTTTCAAACGGCATCGGCCTGCACCTGGAGGCACTCTACGGCAACACCGATGTGCCTGAGTGGAAGACTTCTCCATCCTATCCGCCACAGGAACTCGCAACCCAAGTGGTTCCGGTCACGAACCCGGGCTTCCAGCAATACATCGCTGACAATCCTGGCGACTTCCCGGACGGCACGCTCGCAGCCCTTTACATCGGCCGTAGCTTTGGCTGGGGAGGCTTCCCTGTCACCGGTGGCGCCCAGGTCGGCCAGCGCGAAATCGAAACCTGGCGTGTGGCTGGCGGGCTCGACGGAGCGTTCGAGAACGGCATCACATGGGACCTGAATGCGTCCTACTCGACTGCGGAAAACCGCAACCTCACGAACGACACCTACATTCTGGGCTTCACCGCCGCCCTGAACGGCTTTGGCGTGTGTACAGATCCGGCAACGGGCAATGACCCGGCAACGGGAACCCAGCCCTTTGCTCCAGGCTACACTGGCACGCTGGTCGCTGGCGCAGGCGCCTGTGAGTACTACAACCCGTTCTCCAACGCGATCCAGTCCAACGCCATCACGGGCCAGGCCAATCCGGGCTTCGTTCCGGGACTGGAAAACTCCGTCACCCTTGCCGACTGGCTGACCGATGGCGGTACGGACCAGACCCGCACAACAGAGCTGTTCGTGATTGACGGCGTTATGTCAGGCGAGTCGAATGTTCAGGCTGGCGGCGGTGCTGTTGGTTGGGCTGCTGGTTTCCAGGTCCGTCAGGAAACCTATGAGCTTGACCCAAGCGACCTGACCAATCTTGCAATCACGCCAGGACCCGGCGGCACGGGTGTGTTCTCCTTCCTTGCGGGCACGAACGCACAGGATGAAGACCAGACGATCTACGCCCTCTTCGGCGAAGTTCAGATCCCGCTTTACGATGACGTCGACGTCCAGTTGGCCATGCGCTACGAGGACTATGGCGGCGATGTTGGCTCCACCTTCGACCCGAAGGTTGCTGCGCGCTGGCAAGCGACGGACAGTCTCGCCTTCCGCGGTTCAGCCCAGACTTCGTTCAAGGGCCCGACGCTGAACCAACTGTCAGGTACCGGCACAACGCTACAGTTCGTTGCACCGACTTCAGCCTTTAAAGCTGTCGACCAGAATGGTGATCCCGGCCTCAGCCCGGAAAGCGCATTCAGCTTCAACCTCGGTGCATTGTACGAGCAAGGCGGTTTCTCGGCGTCGATCGACTATTACAACTTCGACTTCTCCGATCCGATCATCGTGGAAGACCAGGCTTCCATCGTCGGAGCAGCCATCGCTGCCCTAGCCGCTGATGATACCGAGAACCCGATCCTTAGCCGGATCACGTTCACCGACAACAACAATGACGGCATCAATCAGGCCAACGAGATCGCCCGGATCAACACAAACATTGTGAATGGTCCGAGCATCGAAACCTCCGGCGTGGACATCCGATTTGACAATGTCTTCGGTCAGCCTGTGATGGGCGGTGATTTCTCTGTCGGTGGCGAAGCCTCCTACATCATCGAATACGTTGTCGATGACTTCTTCATCGAGGGTGTGCTGATTGAGGGCGGGGACCGTGTGGACCAGTTCAACCGGTCCAACTTCTCGCGTTCGCTGCCCCAGTGGAAGGCGAACCTCTATGCGAACCTAGCAACCGGGCCGCATAACTTCCGCGCCGTAGTCCGCCACATCGACAGCTATGACGATGAGCGCGGAGACCTGGGAACGGGACAGCCGGAAATCGACAGCCAGACCACTCTGGACCTGTTCTACAATGTCGACCTTCCGGCCGAATTCGATCTGGGACTGTCGGTGGTCAACGTCTTTGACGAAGACCCGCCCTTCGCCCAGTTCGACCTGAACTACGATCCCTACACACACAATCCGTTCGGACGGACCTTCAAAGTGGTGCTGACCAAGCGGTTTGAAGGGCTGGGCAGCGGCAACTGATCCGCTTCCTTAAATCTGATCAAAATCAAAGCCGCCCCAAACCGGGGCGGCTTTTTTGGTTCTTCGAGGAAAGCATCAGGCCGCTGCCGTCTCGCGCTTGGCGCGTGGCTCCCAGACGTGGGCCTGGAATTGCTCGTTCACCGGCGTCTCGGCGACATGGTTTGTATAGTTCGACATCACCTTGAGCGAGACACCGAGGATGACGGCGAGCACCGCCGCGCGGTCAAAGCCTGC
>JBCBGD010000304.1:0-2968 GCA_038527085.1 Pseudomonadota bacterium
CCTCGATCACCAGATCATAGAATTCGCGTGGGCGCAGGCGCGGCAGCATGTTCATTTGCGCGCGGCTTTCGACCTGAAAGACGCCGAGGCTGTCGCCCTCGCACAGCATGTCATAGGTCGCCGTATCGCCCTGGGGCACGCTGGCGAGGTCGTAGGACAGTCCCTTGTACAGCGCCAGCATGTCGAACGCCTTGCGGATGCAGGTCAGCATGCCGAGCGCCAGCACATCGACCTTCATGATGCCGAGCGCTTCGATGTCGTCCTTGTCCCATTCGATGAAGGTTCGCTCGTCCATCGCCGCATTGCCGATGGGTACGGTCTCGCTGAGCGGGCCGCGCGTGAGCACGAACCCGCCGACATGCTGGGACAGGTGGCGCGGAAAGCCGATCAGCTGTCGCGTCAGAAGGATGGCCTGGCGCAGCATCGGGTTTTTTGGATCGAGGCCAGCCTGTGTGATCAGCGGCTCGTCGAGATCGCTGCCCCAGCTGCCCCACACCGTGCCTGCCATGGCCGTGGCGATGTCCTCAGACAGGCCCATCGCCTTGCAGACCTCGCGCACGGCCGAGCGCGGGCGGTAGGAAATCACCGTCGCGGTCAGCGCGGCGCGGTGGCGGCCATAGCGGCGATAGATGTACTGGATCACCTCCTCGCGGCGCTCATGCTCGAAATCCACGTCAATGTCGGGCGGCTCGCGCCGCTCCTTTGAGATGAACCGCTCGAACAGGAGGTTGGTCGTGTCGGGATCGACACTGGTCACGCCGAGCACGTAGCAAACCGCCGAATTGGCCGCCGAGCCGCGCCCCTGGCAGAGAATGCCTTCGCCGCGCGCCCAGGCGACAATGTCGTTCACGGTGAGGAAGTAGGGCGCATAGTGCAGCTCCGCGATCAGCGAGAGCTCCTTCCTCAGCGCGGCCTCTACGCGCGCAGGCACGCCGCCGGGATAGCGCCAGTCGGCGCCTGCCCAGGTCAGGTCTTCCAGGTGCTGCTGCGGGGTTTTTCCCTTCGCGACGGGCTCGTCGGGGTATTCATAGGCCAGCTCATCGAGGGAGAAGGTGCAGCGGCTCGCGATCTCTGCCGTGCGCGCCAGGGCCGGCTCGAAGCCCTTGAAGAGGCGCGCCATCTCCTGCGGACCGCGGATGTGGCGCTCGGCACTGGCGTTCAGGCGAAATCCCGCAGTCTGAATGGTGCAATGCTCGCGAATGCAGGTGACCACGTCCTGGAGCGGGCGCCGGGCGGGCGTGTGGTAGAGCACATCGCCCGTGGCCACGATGGGCGCGCCGGTGCGTGCGCCAAGCTCGGCCAGTGCGGCAATTCTCTGGCGATCGCGGCCGCAATAGGTGTGGCTGGCGGCGAGGTAGAGCCGCCCCGGCCAGAGGGCGGCCAGGCGGGAGAGGGTGGCCTCGAAGTCGCCGTCGGGGCGGGCGGGCGGCACGGCGATGAAAATCTGTCCGTCGCTGTGGGCGATCACATCGCTGAGGGAGATGTGGCACTCGCCCTTTGGCGCGGCGCGTTTGCCTTTGGTGATCAGCTGGGACAGTCGGCCATAGGCAGCCCGGTCGGTGGGATAGCAGATGAGGCTCGGCCCATCGGTGAGGTCGAGGCGTGCGCCGACCACGAGATCGAGTTCGGCCTCCTTGGCCGCGGCATGGGCCCGGACCACGCCGGCCAGCGTGTTGCGGTCGCAAATACCAATCGCCGAGACGCCCTGGGCCTTTGCCGTCGCCACCAATTCCTCCGCATGGGAGGCCCCGCGCAGGAAGGAAAAATTGGTCGTGACCTGAAGCTCTGCGTACTCCATCAGGCAAACAGCCCGTGGACATACCAGGCGGGCGGGCCGCCGCGTCCATCCTCGTAAAGCCCGTGGCGGAACACCCAGTAACGCCGACCGGCTTCGTCCTCGATGCGGTAATAATCCCGCGCGCGTTTTGGGCCGTCCGGGCCGGGCAGGTCTGCGGTGGCGCCTGCATCCTGCCACCATTCCGGCGCGATCCGTTCAGGCCCGTCGGCCCGCGCGACCCGGCGGGGCACGCGCCGCCAGACGAAGTTGAGCGGCGGGCCGTCGGGCACTTCGGCGAGCACGTCGATCGGCTCGGGCCGGGCAAACAGGCTGAGCGGGCGGGGCGGATTGCTAGGGCAGGGGGCGGGCCAGTCCGGCAATGCGCCGCTATAGGCCTCGCGCGTCTCGGCCCGCTCGGGGACGTGGCTCTCATGCGGGGCGATGACCTGCACCGATCCCTGGCCGAGGCGCGCGGCAATCCTGTCAGCCAGGGCGGCCAGTTCCGTCTCGTCCACATCTCCGCCAGCCAGGGCCGCCGAGAGCGCCGGCGCGCCGGCCTCCATCCCGTCGACGCGCTCGGCCTCCAGCATGAGAAGGTCGATGCCGAAGCCGGGATCGATCGCGTCCAGTTCTTCCTCGAATAGGCGCAGGGCATGGGCCGGTTTGCGCACGGGCCGGGCGGCGCGCACCTGTACTTGGGCGAGCGTGCCGTCGCTGCGAAACGCCTTCAGTCTGAAGCCGCGTGCGCCGCAGCCATGGGCGCCGAGATCGCCGGTCAGGCGCTCCATCAGCGTTTCCAGGCCCGCACGCACGCCGTCCAGGTGCAGCAGCGGTTCGGGGCATTCCAGGCGCGCGCTGTAGTCCGGCGCGGGCCGCAGCGTGGCGAGGGCCTCGTGACGCAGGCCAAGCGCCTGGTCGAGCCGCAGGAGCACGGCATCGGCGGCGTCGCGCGAGGCAAACCGGCGCGCCAGGGCCTTGCGGTCGATCCCGTAGAGCTGGCCGATGCGGGTGAGGCCGAACCGGCGCAGGAGCTGGCAGGTCTCTGGCGAGAGCCGCAGCGTGGCCACAGGCAGGCCGGCGAGGGTATCGCGCAGGCTGTCTTCGCTGGCGATAGGGGCGGGCGACGCGCCAGAGAGGGCGAGAGCCGCCGCCGCGCCGGGTGTCGGCGCGAAGGCGAGCCCGTGTCGGAAG
>JBCBGD010000305.1:0-2961 GCA_038527085.1 Pseudomonadota bacterium
GAAATCGAACAGGCTCGCGCCCGTCTCTGTCTCCGTCGCCCCAGCACGAAACGCGCCAAACATCTCGCGTCCGAGACCGGAATGGGACTGGTTGGGCCTGAACGGAACGGGCGTGCGGCCTTCGAACTCGCGTTCATCGACCATCAGGTCGAGCTTGCCGGACTCGCAATCTACGCGGATGACGTCGCCGTCCTGAACACGCGCCAGCGGACCGCCGCGCGCCGCCTCTGGACCAACATGTATTGCCGAAGGCACCTTGCCCGACGCGCCCGACATGCGCCCATCGGTGACCAGCGCCACCTTGCGTCCGGCATCCTGCAGCGCGCCTAGGATCGGCGAGAAGGCGTGCAGCTCAGGCATGCCATTGGCGGCAGGGCCCTGGAAGCGGACAACAGCGACGAAATCGCGATCAAGCTCGCCGGCCTTGTGGGCCTCCTTGAGCGCTTCCTGGCTGTCGAAGACGCGGGCGGGCGCCTCGACAAAACGGTGCTCGGGCTTGACGGCAGAGACCTTCGTGACGCCGCGGCCGAGCGCCCCATCCATGAGGCGCAGGCCGCCATCGGGCGAGAATGGATCAGAGACAGGGCGCAGGATATCGGTGTCGCCGCTTGTCTGAGGCGCCTCGCGCCATTTCAATTCATCACCGTCGAGCCAGGGCTCCTGGCTATAGAGACGCATCGGACCGGACACGCCTTCCGCATCGGCAATCATCAGGCCCGCGTCGATGAGTTCCCGGACGATGAAGCCCATGCCGCCTGCGGCGTGGAAATGGTTCACGTCCGCGACGCCGTTCGGATAGATGCGGCAGAGCAGAGGCGTCACCGCAGAAAGGTCCGCGAAATCGTCCAGCGTGACCTGTATGCCTGCAGATGCTGCCATGGCCGGGATGTGCAGGGCATGGTTGGTCGACCCGCCTGTGGCCATGAGGCCTACAATGCCGTTCACGATGGAGCGCGCGTCTATGATCTCGCCCATCGGCGTGTAGTCACCCTTGATGGTGAGGGCGGCGGCGCGCTGGGTGGCCGCGCGGGTCAGCGCATCGCGCAGGGGCGTGCCAGGATTGACGAAGGCCGCGCCGGGGATGTGCAGGCCCATCATTTCCATCAACATCTGGTTGGAATTGGCCGTGCCGTAGAAGGTGCAGGTGCCGGGGCTGTGATAGCTTTCGGCTTCGGCCTTCAGCAGGACATCACGGCCGACCTTGCCCTGTGCAAACTCCTGGCGCACGCGCGCCTTTTCAGGGTTTGGCAGGCCTGACGGCATTGGCCCCGCGGGAATGAAGACATGGGGCAGCCAGCCAAAGCGCAGGGCCGCGATGACGAGGCCCGGAATGATCTTGTCGCACACGCCGAGATGGACCGCGGCGTCGAAGGCGTCATGGCTGAGCGAGACGGCCGAGGCCAGCGCGATGACATCGCGGGAAAAGAGCGACAGCTCCATGCCTGGCTGGCCCTGGGTGACGCCGTCGCACATGGCGGGCACGCCGCCGGCGACCTGCGCCGTGGCGTTCACGTCCCGCGCCGCCTGGCGGATGAGTTCGGGATAATGCTCAAACGGCGCATGGGCCGAGAGCATGTCATTATAGGCCGTGACGATGCCGATGTTGGGCCATTCCGCCCCCAGCAGCTGGGCCTTGTCCATCACCGCGCAGCCTGCAGACGCATGGGCCTGGTTGCCTTCTGTCAGGCGCTTGCGGGCAAAACCGTCAGGCTTGCGCGCGCGGATGAGATCGAGATAGGCCGCGCGGCTTTCGCGCGAGCGCTCTTCGATGCGCGCAAGGACCTCGGCAACCTTGGGATGAAGTGTCGTCATGGGGCCCAGACCTCCTTCAGACGATCGCCGAGGATCTGCTCGGCATAGTGGATGGGCAAATTGGCATCGCGGTTTTCCAGCACAGCGCGTTTATCCTCGCCCGTGATCAGGAGGATGGCCAGGCGCGCGTTTGCGATGGACTTGGCCGTCAGCGTCATTCTGTGGGGCATGTCGCCAGCGACGGGCGCACCCGTCGCATCTATGCCAGCTACCGTATAGGGCGCCTCCGGGTTCATCGCTTCATCAAGGCCCTCGGCGCCTGGAAACCAACTGGCGGTGTGGCCGTCCGTGCCCATGCCGAGCACAATCACATCGGGCTCGGCGGCGAATGCGTCGTAGGCCAGTGCGGCACCGTCCACACCCTCAAACGGCGTATCGTCGGCGGTCTTCATAAGGTGAAAACGCGCTTTGGCCGCGCGCTCTTGAAGCAGCGTCTTGGTAATCAGTCCGGCATTGGAGCGTGGGTCTTCTGGCTCTACCCAGCGCTCGTCGACCAGGCCGACATCGACCCGGTGCCAGTCGAGATCGGCCCGTGAGAGGCGCGAATAGGCCGGGCCTGGCGTCGATCCGCCGGAAAGGAGCAGGCTGGCGCGCTGGGAAGTGTCCAATGCACGCAAGAGGGCACCCTCGATCAGGCCTGAGGTGAAGGCGATGGCCTCGGGGCGTGTCTCGAATGTGATGAGGTCGCGCGCCATGCTCACCCCTCCAGCCATTTGCGGTTGTCGCGGTCCATCAGCAGGGCTGAGGCCACGGGGCCATCCGTGCCCGCCGCATAGGGTTCGGGTTTCTGGTCAGTATCGTTCCAGGCGGCGATGAGTTCGTCGATCCACTCCCAGGCGGCCTCGACCTCGTCGCGGCGCATGAAGAGGGCAAGGTTCCCGCGCACCACGTCCATCAAGAGACGCTCATAGGCGTCCGGATAGCGCACCGTGAAATTCTCCGCATAGGAAAGGTTTAGCGGTAGGGACTTGATGCGCAGGCCGCCGGGGCCAGGCTCCTTGATCTGTACAAACAGGCGCACGCCCTCGTCAGGCTGGAGGCGGATGACGAGCTTGTTGGCCTGGCTTGGCCCGTCTTCAAAGATCGAATGGGGCACGGCTTTGAATTGGATGACAATGTCTGAACGGCGCGACGACATGCGCTTCCCCG
>JBCBGD010000306.1:0-2954 GCA_038527085.1 Pseudomonadota bacterium
GTCGCGCGAAGACCTCTCAAAACTCGCCCGCGAACGCGGCGTCCTTTTCATGGAAGATCTCGGCAGCGGCGTGCTGGTGGATTTATCGGCCCACGGGCTGCCGGATGAGCCAGTGGTTAGGGATGTCCTCGATGCGGGTGCAGACCTCGTCATGTTTTCCGGAGACAAGCTGCTTGGTGGTCCGCAGGCCGGCATCGTGGCCGGCAGGGCCGACCTCATCGGCCAGTTGAAGTCCCATCCGCTTTTGCGCGCGATCAGGATCGACAAGCTCTCGCTCGCGGCGCTGGAGGCGACACTGCGCCTCTATAAGCCGCCGCACGACCCTCTCGCCAGCGTTCCGGTCCTCAGGATGCTTGCTGAGCCACGCGACCAGATCGAGTCGCGGGCAAAGGCGCTTTTGGCCGCTCTGGCCAGCCTCGGTGTTGAGGGTGCGCAAGTCGTCGAGACGGTCGCCTATGCGGGAGGTGGTTCGTTGCCGGAGCAGGATCTGGAGAGTCTAGCTGTCGCGCTCGACCCTGGCACATCGTCGGTCGACGTGGTTGCTGCACGGATGCGCGACGGTGATACTCCGGTGCTTGGTCGCATTTCGGAAGGCCGAATTCTTCTGGATGTGCGGGCGGTTGAGGACGCAGAAATTATCGCCTTGGCGGAAACCGCCGCGTCGGCGCTTCGGAAATGACCTCGTGCGCGGTCGCCGTTGTCGGCCATGTCGATCATGGCAAGACATCGCTGGTGCGCGCCCTGACCGGACAGGAGACCGACCGTCTTGCAGAGGAAAAGGCGCGTGGCCTATCGATCGAACTCGGCTTCGCCCATCGTTCGTTCGACACGGGGGTCGTCGACTTCATCGACTCGCCCGGCCATGAGGATTTCATCCGCGCCATGGTGTGTGGGGCTTCCGGTGCGCAGGCGGCTCTGGTGGTGATTTCCGGCGTTGACGGGGTGGAGCGCCAGACCCGTGAGCACCTGGATATCCTGGGCCATCTCGGTGTTCGCTGCGGCGTGGTTGCGCTGACCAAGTCAGATCTTGTTGCGGAACACGAGCGATCATCGGTGCAGACAAGTATTCGCGACGCATTGGACGGGTCGCCCTTCGCTGATGAGCCCCAAGTCTTCTGCTCTGCAACGACACTGGAGGGTTTAAGCGCGCTGAACGATGCGCTCGAAGCGCTTGTCCACCGTGCTCCGCCGCCTGCGCCTCTGCCGGGTGCAGTGCTGCCGATTGATCGGGCGTTCACCGTGAAAGGGGTTGGGACGGTCGCGACCGGCACGTTGCTTGGGCAACCGATAAGCGTTGGCGATAACGTCATTATTCTACCAGCCGTGGCCCGGGCGACCGTTCGGCAGCTTCAATCGCGCAGAGCGGAGGTGAATGCGGCGCAGCCCGGTATGCGCACGGCGGTCAATCTTCGCGGGATCGCCCTCGAAGATCTCAGGCGCGGGGACGTCATTGCGGCCCCTGGCGCGATTTATCCCTCCCAGCAAATTGATGCCTGGGTGAGCGCGGGCCAAGATAAGAGCGTCCTGAAGCATGGCGACGAGGTCCGCGTGCTGATCGGAACGGCGTCGCATGTGGCGAGAGTCTCGGTTTGGGGGGAATTGAAGCAAGTCGGCGAGACTGGCGGCTATGTCAGGCTGAGATTTAATGAGCCTGTGGCGAGCCATGCGCAGCAACGCGGAATTCTAAGGCGGTTGTCGCCCGCTGAAACCCTTGGTGGGCTGCTCGTGCTCGACCCGGCAGCGCCGCCCGTCCGCAGGCAGGACCACACGCGCCTGTCCGTGCTGAATGCTGCCCACAGGGGGAGTTTCGTGGAGCTTGCGGACGCGATGTCAAAGGCGGGCAAAGGCATCGTGCATCTCCCCGATCTTCTCAGGCTGTCAGGTCTCGGACCTGCCCAGGTTTCCGAACTCGGGTCTCGCGGTTTCGAAAACATCGACAGCGAGTCCCTGTCGCCGCTGCAAACCATAGATGAGGCAAGGGCTGCCTTTTTGAACACTGTTCGCGACGCGCTGGAGCGACGGCCAGCGCTGGCCGCGGTGCCCACGACAGACGTTCACCGCCTGCTCCAGAGAACCTTCGCCGATCCGCTCCTCGAACACGTCACGCGCGCACTGTTGGAGGCGGGCGAGCTGGCCGGCGATCGCCATGCTGTATCTCTGGCAAACCGGGACCCATTTTCAGGGTTGACCCACGCCAGGCGCGAGCGGCTTGCCAGGCTTGAAGACACCCTGTCGGCTGGGGGGATCTCGCCGCCAGCCCTTGCCGAGCTTCAAGGCGAACGGGGGCGAGACTCAGATCTGGTGGAGTTGCTGGTGACAAGCGGGCGCGCAGTGTTTCTGAAAAACGTGTCCTTGAAGCAGACACTCTTGTTTCACACTGAAGCGCTGGAAACCGCGTTGGGGCGGCTCAAGGAGGCGTTTCCAGCTCCGAGGGAATTCACGATGAGTGAAGCGCGCGCCGCGCTCGGGACATCGCGCAAATTTGCCATCCCCATCTTGGAGCATTTCGACAAGGTGGGCGTCACGCAGCGTAAAGGGGATGTGCGCTGCATCGCGCAACGTGAAGTTTGACCACTACGCATTCAGCGATAGCCTTGCCGTGTTGGAGGTGACTGGAGTCTGGTGGCTTCCCTGGTCTTCAAAACCATGGACACGCTGGCAAAGCGTGTGGTGGGTTCGATTCCCATCCACCTCCGCCAATCCCCCAGCCATGGCTGGACGCGGCCGGCTTTCCAGCGCCTACTGCCCAAGAAGGACCAAGCCATGACAGACACCATGCCCGAGCTTTCATTGCCTGACCTGGACGGCAAGCGCCACACGCTTCCAGGCGGGCGACCCGCTCTGGTTTGTTTCGTCAAGGAGGACTGCGAGACCTGCAACACGGCCGCCCCTTTGCTCGAAGGGCTCGGCCAGGCCTTTGGCGAGGCGCAGGACATGGTGTTGGTCGGCCAGTC
>JBCBGD010000307.1:0-2948 GCA_038527085.1 Pseudomonadota bacterium
CTTACGCTGACATGCCGCTGGAAGGCGGATTCGAAGAGGAACTGGAGTCGCTTCTCAAGAAGCATATTCTGGGCTCGCTCATGTCAGACAACAGCGAAGGCGGCGCTCGTGTCTATCAAAGCGTCATTGACCGAGTCGAGCGCCCCCTCATCAAGCTGGCGCTGCAGGTGTCTTCTGGAAACAAGGTGCGGGCAGCCGCTATGCTCGGCTTGAACAGAAACACGCTTCGGGCGAAAATCAATTCTCTGAGTATCGCCACCGATTGATTCTGTTTCTTAAACTCCGCACACAAACTGTTGCCGTGAGGTGACAACCTGTTGCGCCAGAGCTACAACCCTGCGCGTGCGACCTCAGATGACGATACCCGCGCCGCGTGCGAGTTGGGCCTTGTTCCAGGGGCTGTTCTTCGTGGCGTCACTTGTGGCGGTCGCCGCAACCTTCTCTGCCATTTCCGGGGTGAGTCCTGTGGACCCACTTCGGGGCCGGATCGGCTGGCTGCTTTCCATCAACACGGTTTTGATCGCGTTGCTGGCCTGGATGATCATCGCGAAGTATCGCGCGGTCGAAAAAGAACGCGGCGGCGCGACCAGTTCGAGGCTCGTCAGGCGATTCATTCTCCTGTTCAGCGCGGCGGCTATCATACCGGCTGCCATCGTGGCGATTTTCCTCGGCGCCACCATCACGCGCGGGCTCGACAGCTGGTTCAATGAACGCATCGACACGATCGTCGAAGAAACTGCCTCGGTCGCTCGAGAAAACTTCAAGGAATTCGCAGACCAGCTCGAAGTCGATATACGCCTGATGTCCGGCGACCTCGACAATGCGGCTGATGGCCTGCGAGATGACAGCGAATACTTCAGAGATTATCTCTTCCAACAGGCAGCGCTGCGGCAGTTTTCAACCGCCTACGTCATCGACCGGCAGGGCCGTTTTTTATCCCAGCCTGATGCGTCAGCCAGAGCGCGGTTCTTCTCCCCGTCGGATGAAGATTTCAGGGACGCGGCCAGCGAGGGGGTCGTCCAGCGGATCTTTCCGCAAAGCGGCGTTGTCACAGCCATTACAGCGTTGGAGGCCTCGCCCGGAGCATACCTCTATGTGACCAAGCTCTTCGACCGTGAGGAACTGGCCCAAATGGGCCGCGCCGAAGCTGCGCTAACCGATTATCGCGCCGCCAAAGACCGCTCCGGGCGCCTGCAATGGCTCTTTGCCCTTGGCTATGGACAGCTTGCCGTTCTGGTCTTGCTGCTTTCCGGGCGGTTGGGTCTGGAGGCCGCCCTGCACGTCACTGGCCCGCTCGGCCGACTCGCGGAAGCCGCGACGATTGTCCGGGACGGCGACCTTTCAGTTCGGGTTCCAATGCCAGCGATCCGTGATGAAGTTCACGACCTCACGCGCAGCTTCAACACCATGACAGAGCAACTTTCACAGCAACGCTCGGCCCTGGTCTTGGCCCGTGAGGATGCTGAAGACCGCCGGCAATTTGTCGAAACCCTCTTGGCAGAAGTCAGCGCTGGCGTGATCCGCACCGATGAGGAACTCAGGATCACGCTCGCCAATCGGTCTGCTGAGGACCTGCTCGGTGAAACCAATCTCCACGGTCGCCAACTCGGCGATATCATTCCTGCATTTGCAGCGGCGGTGGATCGCGCCATCTCCGATGACGCGCCTGTGGACACTTCGCTTGAGGTAGAACTTGGCGGTGCGCCTCGCCACATTCGCCTCAAAGCGACGCTGGATGCTGCAGGTGGCTGTGTCCTCACCTTTGACGACGCAACGCGTCTTGTCAGCGCACAGCGCCAGCTTGCCTGGCGGGACGTGGCGCGCCGTATTGCCCACGAAATCCGCAATCCGCTGACACCGATCCAACTGTCGACTGAGCGCCTGCGCCGCCGCTTTGGGAAAGCGCTGAGCGACGATGAACGCGACGTGTTTGACCGCTGTACTGAAACCATCCTGCGGCAAGTCTCTGACATCGGCAGGATGGTAGAGGAATTTTCCAACTTCGCTCGCATGCCGAAGCCAAGCGTGGCAGCGTTTGATCTAGGAGCTCTGTTGCAGGAGACCGCCTTCGCCCAGGGCATGGTCCAGCCCGATATCTCTATCAAGGTCGATCGTCCTGAAGGTCCGGAAATGTTCGTCGGCGACGAACGGCTGATCGGCCAAGCCATAGGCAACCTCTTGAAAAACGCCGCAGAGGCCATTGATCGCCGTCCCAGCAACGAAGACGTGCTCGGCACGATCGATGTCACCCTGTCGGAAACCATCGAAGGGCAGCTCGAGATCATCATCGAAGACAATGGAGCAGGTTTTCCTGAACAAGCCCGCGAAAGGCTTCTGGAGCCTTACGTCACGACACGCGAGAAGGGCACCGGGCTTGGATTGGCGATCGTGAACCGGATTATCATGGATCACGGCGGAATGATCACATTACAGAACCGACCCGACGGCAGAACGGGCGCCCGCGTCCGGGTCCTTCTCCCGCACACCGATGACCCAAAAGCCCACGAGAGTAGAGCAGACGCGCACGCGCGTGAGTTGATTAAGGAGACCACTCCATGAGCACAGACATTCTGATCGTCGATGACGAGCCCGACATCAGGGAGTTGATCGGCGGCGTCCTGGAGGATGAGGGATACGAGATCAGGCTTGCTGCGACAGCTGAAACCGCCCTGGAAGAGGTGCGCAAGCGCGCTCCGGGTCTGGTCGTGTTGGATGTATGGCTGCAGGGCAGCGACATGGATGGTCTCTCCCTGCTGCGGTATCTGAAATCCATAGATGACCTCATGCCTGTGATCGTGATTTCCGGGCACGGCAACATTGAAACGGCCATCGCAGCCATCCGGCGCGGTGCCTACGACTTCATCGAGAAGCCGTTCAAGGCCGACCGCCTGATCCTGGTGGCGACGCGCGCGCTGGAGAATTCGCGACTCAAACGCGAGGTGAGGGAG
>JBCBGD010000308.1:0-2932 GCA_038527085.1 Pseudomonadota bacterium
CGCCCCAATCATTCGTCACGGGCAGTTTCACGCGCGTGCCCTCTGCCGTGACGGGGCGCGTTTCGACGGTCAGGATACGGTCTGTCGCCACAACAATCTGCGCCTCACCATCATAGGGCGGCACTATCACAAACTCGGCGTCGCGGCCGGGCAGGACGCTCTCATCGACGAGCGACACCTGCACGCGGTCAGGCGCTTCGACGCCGTCATCAGAGACGCTGCCGCCCCAACCGACATAGAATGCCTTTGACGCTTCTGCGCCAGCGGGCCCATCCACGATCAGTTCATAGCTGCCCCAATCAAGGTCTGTAACGGTGATTTCTCCGGTCGCCCCGCGCGCGGTCGACATAACGCCTTCGCGCACTTCATCGACGGTGCGCGAGCGCCGCCAGCGCCAGCGATCGCCATCGCGGTACCAGTCATAGTGATAGTTGATGGATATCAGCTTCCAGGAGAGGTCGGTGCCGGCCAGTCCGCCATCCGCGCCCACGGCGGCGATCTCGAAACTGACTGGCTCGCCCTGGGGAGCCCGGCGCTCGAAGCCTGGCTTGATGCCGATGTAAAGCTGTGAAGGCCGGTAAGGGATGCGCACGCTTTCGCTCACCGCGCGCCCGCCAGGTTCTTCGACATCGACGACCGTATTCAGGCGCAGCGGGAAGCTGCTGTCCTGTCCGCGCCGTCTTGGATCAAGCACAAGCGTGGCCACGCCAGCGCCGTCGGTGGATGTGTCGCTCAGGTCGATGATCTCTTCCCTGAATTGCTCGTCATGGCGGCCAAAGCTGAAGCCTGACAGATCGTCAAATGGGCTCGGATCACGCTGCACCCTTGCCCGCGCGGCAACCTTCAGGCCTGCACCCGGCGCGCCATAGAGAAAGCGTGCATTGACCTGAAGTTCACGCGTGCTGCCAGCGCGCAACGGCGTTTCATCGTCGGCTTCAAGCTCAACAGCGATGCGCTGGGGTACGAAATCCTCAACAGACCAGCTGACTTCACCCGCACGACCAGAGCCGTCCATGTCAAGGACAGCCCGCCAGACGCCGCGAGCCGCATCTCGTGACAGGATGTAGTCCAACGCCACGGCGCCGCCTTCAGCCTCGGTGAACCGGAGCCGATCGGCCTCCATGCCATTGGGTCGATAAACGATGAGCTGCCCGGCACGGTCGTCCACGGCCCGGGCCGCGCGATCCCGCATCAGGGACGTCACATAGACCGGCTCGCCGGGACGGTAGATGCCGCGATCTGTGTAGAGGTAAGCATCGACGGGACCAGGCGTGGAACGACCACCCGTATCGAGCTCTGATAAGTCTACTGGGGCGCGCGAGAGATCGAGCACGGCCAGATCGCCGCGCGCACCATAAGCCAGCACGAGCTTGGGCGCGGCGTTGCCACTGCCCGACAGGATCGGCTTGTCGAAACTGACCCGGCCATCGGCGCCCGTCTCACCTTCCGCCAAGACGTCATTGTTGTAGGCGACGAGCTGAACATTCGCGCCAACCACCTCTTGTCCATCGCGCAGTGAGCGCAGCGTGAGGTCAAGGCCGTGCTCACCGCGATACGCCGTCAGCGCGAGGTCTGTCAGCATGATCCAGCGCTTTGCGGATGCCGGCGGACCCGCATTGCCGGCCAGTTCCTTATTGTCCTCGATCTCGACGAAATAAGCGCCCGGCTCCAGGTCACCGATGACGTCGGACAATGGAAACACTGTCGTCACTGGCGCATTCTGGGCGGTTTCGATCTGCATCGTGCCGGACCAGATTCCCTCGGCAACATCGCTCGCGCGGCGGTCACCGTAAAGATACGTGTAATTGCCTTGCTGCGCGGTCGCGCCCTGATCTATTGATTTGTCGTAGAGCACCCGGTCGGGCACATGGGACACCGTGATCGAGACCTGCTCGACGTTCACTGTCTCGATCGGCAGCCCGTCGGCCTCTTCGCGTGGCAGGATCACGCCCGCACCGCGAAAACCCACATAAGGCGGGCGGTCGGCAAAATCGATCGGGACTTCTTCGGTGCTTTCGAGCGTCCGCCCATCGGCAGCCGGCAAGCCTGATTTCAGGATCGCCGTTCGGCTGGTGCCGAATTCCAGCCCGCCCACGCAGAGGTCCGAGCCTTCAACAGAGAGGGCTGCCTGAAAGGCTGGCCGGAAGTCCACAAACGGTGAAAAGTCCGTGCCCGGATCAAGGGGGCTCGAGAACACGAAGCACGCCACAGGTGTGTCGCCGCCCGTGTCGATGCGATAGCGGAAGTATGTAAAGTCGGCTTCGTTCTCGGCCGCGATCCGCTGGCGTTCGCGCTCGCGTCGGTTGGCTGCGTTCTGGTCACGCCGGGAGCGCTCGACAATCTCGCCTTCGCTTTCCACACCCGCGGTGTCGCCTGGGCCATCGGTCTGTCCGCCGCCCCCGCAGGCTGTGAGGAGCGAAACGGCTCCAGCTGCGATGACGGTTTTCAACCAATGCCGCGGCATCCACATGGGAAAGCTCCTGATCCTGCCCCTCAGCCGTTAAAGCATGAGTCAGTGTGCGGGCAAAGGCGGCAACACTATGCCGAGACTTGGTTTTTTCGACGCTATTCAGGGGATTGCCCCGTCAAGTTGAGATGCCGCCTTCACCTTCGTCGGTGGGTTGATCGAGTTCCAGTTGGAAGAACTCGCGCATCTGTTCCAATGCATCGGCCATATCTCTCGCCCTGCCCGATTGGACAAAGGCACGGGCATAGTGGCGGGCGAGGTCGGCCAGAAACACGCCCACTTCATCGGCGCCATTGAAGAAAGCCGGGTCGAGCATGACCTGCTGGCCGCCTTCCTCCATCGGAAAGGCAACCAGAAAGGGTTGAAGGTTGTCGTCATTGCGCATCGGTAAAAGGCCTTGTCTGACTGGCGCCCTCAGAGATTGGCAGGCTGTCCGCGGAGCCTGGCCTCAGCGCGCTCGACAAT
>JBCBGD010000309.1:0-2927 GCA_038527085.1 Pseudomonadota bacterium
CCCACGGGAGATAGCGATCACGCTGGGTCTCCGGACCGCGAATAAAGGGCGCTGAACCTGGATGTCCAAAAGGGTCTTTGGCAGAGGCGACATCGGTCTCCCGGTAGAGCGGGCGAACCAGAAGACCCCCAACGCCGTGCTTCTCGAGCGTGCCTATGTCCTTGCCCCTGAGGGCTTTTTCCACCGCTGCGCGCCAATCGGCCTCGCTCTCAGACACATTCGAGGCTGCCAGCGAGGCCGATTGGCGCGCAGCGGTGGAAAAAGCCCTCAGGGGCAAGGACATAGGCACGCTCGAGAGGCGCGGCGTTGAGGGTCTGCTGGTTCGCCCGCTCTACCGGGAGACCGATGTCGCCTCTGCCAAAGACTCTCTTGGACATCCAGGTTCAGCGCCCTTTATTCGCGGTCCGGAGTCCCAGCGTGATCGCTATCTTCCGTGGGACATCCGCCAGGTTTTCACACATCCCGACGCGGCGACTACAAACTCCGAGATCCTGCGTGATCTCGAGCGCGGGGTCAGCTCGATCGAGTTGAAACTCGATTGCACAGGGGAATTCGGCGTTTCGCTCTGTACCGAGGCCGACTTTGCGACTGCGCTGGAAGGCGTCCATGCCGACATTGCACCAGTTTCTCTCGACCATGGCGGAGGAACAGGCACCAGCGCTGCAGCGCTTCTTGCGCTTTGGGCAGAGGGCCAGCCAAACGCGAAGGAATTCAAACTTCACTTCAACATCGACCCGCTGGGCAGCTTGGCACGGCTTGGTCTGGTTGGAGGCGGACTGGATACAGCGTTTAAACGGCTCGCAGGGTTGAACGACGCCCTGTCACTACGCTTTCCCTTGTCTCGCACCATTCGGATAGATGCGCGAATGATTCGCGAAGCCGGCGGCACCATGGCGCAGGAATTGGGGGGAGCCATCGCATCGGCCATTGATACACTCCGCAGGCTGGACGCTGTCGGCGTTCCGGCAGACCGGGTGGTGCCGCGGATGAGTTTCGCGTTCGCCACATCGGCCAATTACGGCTTGGAAATCGCTAAATTGCGGGCGGCGCGTTTGCTGTGGGCGAGATGCCTGGACGCGTTGGATATCGAGCCGCAGCCAATGGTTATTCAGGCCTGTACCGCGCGTTACATGCTTACGAAGTATGATCCCTGGGTGAACATGCTTCGGGCCACAGCGGCCTGTTTTGCAGGCGGCGTTGGCGGCGCGGATATTGTAAGCGTCTTGCCTTTCAATACACCCTTGGGCGTGCCGGATGAGTTGGGACGCCGCGTTGCCCGCAACACGCAAATCATCGCCCAGGAAGAGAGCCATCTCGGCAAGGTTGCCGATCCCGCAGGCGGGGCCTGGTTCACTGAGAAACTGACGCTCGACATTGCCGAGAAAGCGTGGACCATATTCCAGGAGATTGAAGCTGAAGGCGGCTATGGCGCAAGCCTGATGGCGGACGCGTTTCAGTCGCGCGTGGCAGAGTGCCGGAAACAGACCCTGGCTGAGGTCTCAAAGCGCAAAGTGCCGATTACCGGCGTGAGCGAATTCCCCCTGCTCGAGGACGTGACCGCGCCAATTGGCGATGTCCAGTTCGACGGCGCGCGTGACGGCATTTCGGATGCTGGCCTTAAGGCGATGTTGCCTGGGTATGCTCCCGAAGGTGGTGAGGACAGCCAAGGCGAGCCATTCTGGCCGGTACGCCTTGCTGAACCCTTCGAACGCCTGCGCGAACACGCCGATGCAAAGCTTGCGGCATCGGGCAAGCGACCCAGCATATTCCTAGCCACACTTGGGCCATTGGCGGAGCATACAGCCAGAGCGGACTATGCCCGCAATTTCTTCGCATCGGGTGGCATCGAAGCCATGTCTGCGCCGGTGCCGCCGAAAACTTCCGCTGAACTGGTGGCGGCATGGAAAGCATCGGGCTGCTCGCTCGCCGTGCTGTGCGGCAGCGATGGGAGATATGCAGAAGAGGCAGAAGCGGCTGCGAAAGCGCTGAAAGACGCCGGGGTTCAAAGACTGTATCTGGCGGGAAAACCCCGCGACCATGAAGACGCATGGCGCACAGCAGGGATCGACAGCTACATTTTTGTCGGCGTCGATGTGATCGCCTCTTTGGAATTGACCCATGCCGAACTGGGGATCGAAACATGAGCACGTTTCCAGACTTTTCGAAGATCGCGTTGCAAACACCATCTGGCTCTGGCGCCCCAGCAACAGGTGATGTCTGGGCCACACCCGAGGGCATTGACGTGAAACCTGCCTATAGCGCGGCAGACAGCGCGGGCCTCGACTGGCTCGATGATTTCCCGGGCCTCGCGCCGTTTGGCCGTGGGCCTTACCCCACCATGTACACCCAGCGGCCCTGGACGATCCGCCAGTACGCCGGTTTTTCCACGGCCGAGGATTCCAACGCTTTTTACCGCCGTAACCTTGCTGCGGGTCAGAAGGGCCTCTCGGTCGCCTTCGACCTCGCGACCCACCGCGGCTACGATTCCGATCATCCTCGAGTGTTCGGTGATGTTGGCATGGCGGGCGTGGCCATCGACTCGATCTTTGACATGCGCACTCTGTTCTCGGGCATACCGTTGGACCAGATGTCGGTGTCCATGACCATGAATGGCGCGGTGCTGCCCGTCATGGCGCTCTACATCGTGGCTGCAGAGGAACAGGGCGTATCGCCAGACAAGCTGGCCGGGACCATCCAGAACGACATCCTGAAGGAGTTCATGGTCCGCAACACCTATATCTATCCGCCCAAGCCGAGCATGCGGATCATTTCGGACATTTTCGCGTACACCTCGCAGAAAATGCCGAAGTTCAACTCCATTTCGATTTCCGGCTACCACATGCAGGAAGCGGGCGCGACAGCGGACCTGGAACTCGCCTACACCCTCGCCGACGGCATCGAATATATCCGCGCAGGTGTGGCGGCAG
>JBCBGD010000310.1:0-2912 GCA_038527085.1 Pseudomonadota bacterium
AAACAACGCACAGCAGAAACACCAACGCTAAGTATCTCCAGCTGCCCCAGCAGCCTGAATCGCTGAAAATTGATCACGACCGTAATCAATTTCGAGAGTTGACGAGTCTGTTGACAATCGAGCCGTAGTCGACCTGCGAGCGAGCACGTTTCTGTGGCGCTCTGAACTAGCGGGCGATGGCCATTTTCAAATAGCGTTCGCGGTTGGCACTTGAGCGTTGTCGGGCTTCCTCAATGGCCTGGCGTTCGGATGCATCCAACAAAGCCTCAAGGAGACGCTGGAAGTGATCCTGCATCGCTTCCCGGGCTGCTTGTGGGTCGCGAGCCGCCAGGGCATCGTAAATCTTGGAATGTTCGTTAACGGTGTGTGACCTGTCGCCCAGGCAGATCGCGGAATAGACCTTTCTTACAGCCTCGATTTCCGAGCGCATGCGCCAGAGGTTTTGCAGGAAGAATACATTGGCCGCGTTTCCGGTCGCGCGTGCGATTACAAGGTGAAACTCCCTGTCGGCCTCGTCACCGTCAGCGCTATTTTCTGAAGCGGCTGCCATCCGGTCTATCGTCGCCGCCAGCTTTTCTAGATCGGCGTCGGTTATCTGAGTGGCCGCAAGCGCGGCGCATTCGGATTCGAACAGCAGCCTGGTTTGAGTGAGTTCAAAAGGCGTGACTTTTGGAAGGACGAGGCCGCTGGCCTCAGCAGCATCCCGCACGTACACGCCAGAGCCAACCTTGATATCGACGCGACCAACAGCTTCGAGCGAAATCTCGGCTTCTCGGATAACAACACGGCTGACACCAAATTTCTCAGCGAGTTCGCGTTCTCCTGGGAGCCTCGTACCGGGGGGGTAGGCGCCAGAGTCAATCATGTCCAAGATCGATTGAGCGATCGTTTGATAGAGGCGTTTCTCAGACATGATGGCTCCTGTTCGGTGGCATTCTACTTACTCCGCGCGGAACCAGCAGGTGAGAAGAGCGCCTTTTCCTATATGATTTTTTTACCCTATCGTGACAAGGCTTACAAAAAGGTAGGTCCAATTCCAGACAACGGCGGCAGTCTTGGGCGGAGCCTGCCGCCATCCTAAAGCTGGTGACTAGAACCGGCCGCGCAGTCCGAAGAATATGCGTGGACCGTAGTCGTTGACCTCGTAGAGATCGTCATTGGTGAACGCATACTGTTCTTTGGGTTCGCTACCGAGGTTGATGGCCTCAACTGAAAGCCGGAAATTGTCGTTCAAATTGTATGAGGCGCGGGCTTCCCAGACGCCTACATCACCGACAAATCGCAGCCGTGTGCCATCAGAAACAAAGGGCTGGAAGTACTCGTCGCGGTACTTGTAAGTCACCGACATGTCGAAGTCTCCAACGCCCCAGAACGCTTGCGCCGAAAGGGTGTTTTCCGACAGACCGGGGAGCCCACCTGGATCCAGGATGCCGTTCGCGATCTGGCTGATCGAGCCATCAAGCTGAACAATGAACTGGTCGCCATAGCGACTGTCTTCGAATTCGAAGTCGGAATCGACGTAATTATAGCTGATCTTGCCGCCGAGACCGCTCAACAGGCCCGGGAGATAGGTGAGCGTATGGGCGGCAGTGAGTTCGAGGCCGTACAAGGAACTGGTGTCGTCGCTGGTCTGCTGCACAGCAACCGGGAAAGTGACGCTTGTGCCGTTGAGACCGTAGGTTTCATTGACGATCGTGTTGGCGAAGCCGCCCTGGAACGACTTGTAGTAGCCGCTGATGGCCAAGATCGTATCGTCATTGGGATACCATTCAAAGCCGGCATCGAAGTTCCATGACATCAGCGGGTCAATCGCCGGGTTGCCAGCAGCGCTCACATTCTGAATGAGTTCGTCAACCGAGGTTGCGTCCTCATCTTCACCAATAACGCTGATCGTGCGGCCAAAGCCCATGTCAGCTGGATCTGGCCGTGACATGGCGCGGAAAACACCCAGACGCAGAAGCTTGTCTGGCGCCAGCTCAACAATGGCAATCGCACTAGGCAGCACTTCCGTATAGTCATGTGATGCGGTGACCGCCGTGAGGTTGCCTTCGGAAATCGTGAACACGCCGTCAGTATTGGTGACGGTGAGCTCAGGACGGTAACCGGTGGCTTCCACTTCAGTATGCACCACGCGTGCGCCGATGTTGCCCGAAACGGGGAAGTTACCGACCGCCGTTTGATAATTGGCCATCATGTAGAAGGCCGTCGTTGTCTCATCGACGTCGATCGTGCGGCTGTTTTCTTCCACAAGTGCTGGAATAGCAGCGCTGAGCATGCCGAGCGGATCGTCTACATCACCGCGATCGGCGATCGCCAGATTGATCGTATCAAGGATGCTGTTGAGCCTGCCGACAGACGTTTCGGCAACACATCTGGCGTCGAATGTCGCCCAGGAACTGGTCGAACTGATGACATTGCCGTCATCGTCAACGTTTGTGATCAGGTCGCCATCCCTGAGATTATCAAGGAAATTATCACCTTCTCGGAACGGCCGGTAACAGGCCTGATTTGCCGTTGTGATGATGTTGACCCACTCGGATGCCAGACCTGTCGTTTCGTCACCGGCGCCATCTACGACCTGGCGATTGTTGATGTTCAGGTCAGTATTGTTCTCAATCTCAAAAGAGAAACGGCCCGACGTGACATTGTACGGATCGCCCGAGTCGGACCCGCCGGGCAGTTCCAGATAGTCCTGCTCAGCGTACCGGATACCGGTTTCAAAGTTGGTGAAGAACCCGTCCATCTCATAATCGGCATCGAAACGGATCGCATTGACAGTGTTGTCGCGCAGGCGGTCATTGTCGATCCGCACACGCAAGCGGTCCACATAATTGGCCGGATCATTCACATCAAACACTTCATCGTAGAGTGTATAGACCGGCACCTCGCGGCCATGCAGGTCATACTCGATC
>JBCBGD010000311.1:0-2910 GCA_038527085.1 Pseudomonadota bacterium
CGCCGAGAAAGCGCCATGACGGCCGCTGAAGAGGCATTCGAGAAGCGCCAGGCCGATCTGGCCAAGCTCCAGGACAAACTGAGCGAGGCCAAGGCCAAGCACCGCGCCCTGATGATGCGCCGAGAGGCTGCCGAACAGCGCATCCGCATGCGCACGCAGACCCACGACGGAAAAGTCGATGAGGCCCTGGCGCGCTATGCCAACATCGAGCGCAAGGTCGATGAGATGGAGGCCTATGCCGACACGATCAAAGGCCGCGAGCCAACCCTCGAAGCCGAATTTGCCGCTCTTGAGCGCAATGAGGCCGTCGAAGCCGAGCTTGAAGCCCTGAAGGCTAAGCGCAATGGCTCCAAGCCAAAGGCCGTCAAAGCCGGTAAGGGAGACGAATAATGCTGATGCCGCTCGCCATTCTTACGGCAATCATGTCTGTGCTCACGGCACCGGGCCTGATTGCCCAGCACCTGGCCGCGCGCCGCGCCAAAGCTGAGGGGCAGGAGAACTGATGTTCGAAGACGTCCTGCTCCCGATCATCATCGTGGCGATCCTGTTTGTCGGATTGCCGGGTATCATCCTCCACTACATCACCGAGTGGCGGAAACTGAAAAGCCTCCAGCCCGATGATGAGCGGATGCTCGAAGACCTCTGGCGCTCAGCCAAACGCATGGAGCGCCGAATCGAGGCCCTGGAAACCCTGGTGGACAGCGAACATGCCGGCCGCCAACCCAAAGACGACGATTATGCAAGGAGATTTGACCAATGACCCGGGACTACACCGGCTCGCCGAACCCCACACAGCTCAAGCGCTCGCGCACCAACAAGGTCTGGGCCGGGGTGTGTGGCGGAATCGCAGAGCGCTTCGGATGGGACCCCGTCCTGGTCCGCGTGCTCTTCGTCCTCGGCTTCTTCTTCTTCGCCGGGCCGCTCATGTTCATCATCTACTTCGTGCTGTGGATGATCCTGCCGGTGCAAGGCATTGGCGAAGACCGGGCCCACCGCAACGCAGAAGAGCAGGAATTCTGGCGCGGGGTCTCTGACCGGCCAGCCGCCACCTTCTCCAACCTCAAATACACTTTCCGGGATCTGGATGACCGCCTGCAGCGGCTTGAGCAGTCCGTCACGTCTGATGAGTGGCGCCTGCGCAAGGAATTCCGCGACCTGGAAAGCTGATCCCATCCACCCGGGGCGCAGAGCGCAACAATCGCCAGCGCCCCGCAACAGAAACCGCGCTACCGAGCAAGAAGGAACCAAGGACATGCGCACGGGGACTATCATTCGCAATCAAGGGCGCATCGGGTTCGCCGTCGCCTTTCTGATCCTCACCGCCATCGCCTTTGCCACGGCCACCAGCGGGCTGCACATCACCGCCGGAAGCGTTGCGATGAGCATGGACATGACTTCGGAAAACGGGCTGCACCTTCGCTTCGGCAAAGCCAGCGACGTATAAGCGGCCCAGAGATCAACCGAGGTCTTAATCAGAAAACTCCGGGTGAGCGCCCGGAGTTTTTGCGTTTGGGGAGCTCAGTCTTCCGGCGCCGCGACAATGGCCCGTTCGACAATGTCGGAAATCGCGACTGTATAGTCTGCCCAATCATACCGGCTGAGGCGGAAGGCCCATCCCAGCGCGCGGTCATTGATGTCCTGAGCGCGCCGCGCCCCTTCAGCTGCTTCAATCGCGCGAATGGTCAGGTAGAGCCCGTCGGCTTCCTCATAGGCCTCTGAAATCACCTCAAGCCCGTCCTTGGTCAGCGTCGTGTGACGGGCAACCGGCTCTGTTTCGAGCTCGGTGTCGCGTTTCACATCCAGAGGGGAGAACCGCGACAGGGCCAGCGCCGGCGTTGCGGCCGCAAGCCGGCTGACAAGGCGCTCATCGGCATGGGCCGGGCCAGGCACGAAGTCGCGCGGACCGCCATCGTCAGGCCGCACAAGGTGCAGTCTCTCGCCATCGGGCGACTCCAGTACCACTCCCGCAATCGCATCTGGCACCATCGCGATAACATCGAAGTCCAACCAGGACCGGCGGCTGCTCAGCGGTGGAAGGTTCCCCTCGCCGCTGAAGGCGAGCTGTTCGCCGCGATTGCGCAGGTAAAGCTGGCCGTCCCGGCGCCCGGAGATCAGATCGCCCAGCACATCGCCGCTTTCAGACCGCAACAATATCTCCGCGCCATTTCCGCCATCGTCGGGATCGGCAAGGCCGAGCTGGTCCAGCTTGCGCGGATCACGTGTCTTGGCCTCGCCCCAGCTGAGCTCGGAAAGGCCTGTCAGGAGCTGACCAATTCGGTCCTGGCGCGCGGGATAGCCATCCGCTTCATCAAGCCGCCACCCTTCACCAGCGCGCACAAGCGCGTAGGCATCATCGGCCAGGCGCACATCGATCTTGTGAACCTCAGCGATCGGATCCAGTCCCGTCAGCACCGGCGTTCCCGAGCGTGGGTGTCGCTCCAGTCCCGGCTGGGCCGAGTAGGTGTCTAGGCCAATCAGGCCAAGCATGACGAGGCTCGCAGCGCCAATCGCAAGCAGTGTGCGGCCGCGCTCGCGCCGTATGGCCTCAGGAAGGCTCATGCCCGCCGCCCCCGCCACCAGATGATGAGCCCGAGCAGGACCGCCAGCGCGGCGCCACCCCAGATGTTCACCGCCTTTAGAACCGCTTCGAGCTGATCAATCTCACTGCGAAAACCGCGCTCGATGTCGCGAAGTCGCGCCCGCGTTTCCAGAATATCAGCGCGTAAGGCCTGCAGCTCGGCGCGTTCCTCCGGGCTCAGCCCAGCCTCCAGATCGCCCCCAGCTGCAGCTGCACTGATGAGATCGGACTGGAAGGCGTCAAGCTGAGTCTGCGTATTCAGGAGGCTGGGCTGAGCCCGGAGGAACGCGCCGAGCTGCAGGCCTTACGCGCTGATATTCTGGAAACGCGGG
>JBCBGD010000312.1:0-2907 GCA_038527085.1 Pseudomonadota bacterium
GGGTTTCTTGCGGGTGTCACACACCGCCCGTAAAAGGGCGCAAACGGGCTCCGGAGGCCGAACAGTCATGCCGTTCAAGCACACTTTTGCCATCCTCACCGCGTTCTGCCTGGCGGCTTGCGGCGACAGCGGCCTGTCGCGCTTTGACGGCGAGCCCGTGCCCCCGCCGCCCCCGCTTGGCGAGGCCGACCGTATCCGCATCGTCGGCTCGTCCACCGTCTCCCCGTTTGCCACCACAGTGGCAGAGCAGTTCGGCGCCTCGACCCGCTTTGCCACGCCGATTGTCGAGACCACAGGCACGGGCGGCGGCTTCAAGGCGTTCTGCAACGGCGTCGGCCCCGAAGAGCCCTCCGTCTCCAATGCGTCGCGCCGGGTGAAACCGTCCGAGATCGCGCTCTGCCGCGAGGCGGGCGTGGTGGACCTCGTCGAGGTGAAGATCGGCTATGACGGCATCGTGCTCGCCACAGGCAAGGCCGCGCCGGACTTCAACCTCACCAAGGAGCAGATCTGGCGCGCGCTCGCGGTCGAGATCCCCGATGGACAGGGTGGCTGGAAGGAGAATGACACCGCGCGCTGGTCAGACATTGATCCCAGCCTGCCAGACCTGCCGATCCGCGTCTCAGGCCCGCCACCCACCTCGGGCACGCGCGACGCCTTTGTCGAGATCGCCATGGAGAAAGGCGCCGAGGAGGTGGCTGAAATGGCCGCGCTGGAGGAGGCTGACCCTGACGCATTTGACCGGCGCGCCACCACCGTGCGCACCGATGGCGCCTGGGTCGACAGCGGCGAGAATGACACCGCCATCATCCAGACCCTGATCAACAATCCCAATGTGGTCGGCGTGCTTGGCTTTTCCTCCGCTGAGCAGAATGGCGACAGGGTGAAGGCCGCCCGCATCAACGATGTCTACCCCACCTTCGAGGCCATTGCGTCTGGCGACTACAAGGTCTCGCGCTCGATGTACTTCTACATCAAGGTGCAGAATGTGCCGCTCGTGCCGGGCCTGATGGAGTACGTCGCCGCCTTTACGGACGATGATGCCTGGGGGCCTGAGGGCTACCTCGCCGAAAAGGGCCTTATCCCCCTGCCCGCCGCAGAGCGCGAGCGTGTTCGCGACCATGCCCTCGGCCTGACGCTGATGGACACCGCCGCCGAGGGCTAGCCTCGCCCCCCGATCCGTCTTAAGTCGCGCCCCATGTCGCTGACTGAAGAATCCGAACGCCGCCGCACCTTTGCGATCATCTCGCACCCGGACGCTGGCAAGACAACGCTGACCGAAGCCCTCCTCTTGGCGGGCGGCGCGATCCGTCTTGCCGGACAGGTTGCTGCGCGGGGCGAGCGCCGGCGCACCCAGTCCGACTGGATGAAGATCGAGCGCGATCGCGGCATCTCGGTGGCGTCCTCCGTGATGACCTTCGAACACCATGGCAAGGTGTTCAACCTGCTCGATACGCCAGGCCACGAAGACTTCTCTGAGGACACCTACCGGACTCTGACGGCCGCCGACAGCGCCATCATGGTGCTGGATGCGGCCAAGGGCATCGAGCCGCAGACCTTGAAGCTGTTCGAGGTGTGCCGCATGCGCGACATCCCGATCATCACCTTCATCAACAAGATGGACCGCGAGGCCCAGGACCCCTTCGCCCTGCTCGATGAGATTTCCGACAAGCTGCAGCTCGACACCGCGCCGCTTTACTGGCCCGCGGCCTCAGGCCAGCGCTTTGCGGGCATGATGGACCTTCGCACCGATGAGTTCCTGGTCTTCCAGAAAGGCAGCGACGCCGCGCCTGGCCCAGCCGAGCGCATCAAATGGGGCTCCAACGCCGTCGCCAATGTGATGGACGAGGTGGTGCAGGACGAGATCGAGGAAGGCGCAGAGCTCGCCCGCGAAGCCCTGCCGGACTTCAATGAGGCCGCCTACAAGGAAGGCCACATGACGCCGATCATCTTCGGCTCGGCGCTGCGCCATTTCGGCATGCCCGAACTGCTCGGCGCACTGGAAGAGTTTGCCCCCTCCCCGCGCCCTCAGACCGCAGAGATAAATGGCACCGAGACGCAGATCGAAGGCGACGACAAGGAAGTGTCGGGCTTCGTTTTCAAGATCCAGGCGAACATGGACCCCAATCACCGCGACAGGATTGCCTTCCTGCGTCTTTCCTCTGGCGAGTTCAAGCGCGGCATGAAGCTGAAGACCGCCAACGGCAAGCTGCTCAATGTCCACAACCCGCTCATGTTCCTCGCCCAGGACCGCGAGATCATGGAAACCGCCTATGCAGGCGACGTGATCGGCGTGCCCAACCATGGCGCCCTGCGCGTAGGCGACAGCCTGTCGACCTCTGGCAAGATACAGTTTGCTGGCATCCCGAATTTTGCCCCTGAAATCCTGCGCCGGGCGCGGATCAAGGATCCGATGAAGCAGAAGCACTTGCGCAAGGCGCTGGAAAGCCTCGCCGAGGAAGGCGTCACCCAGCTGTTCAAGCCGCAGATCGGATCGGACATGATCGTCGGCGCGGTCGGCCAGTTGCAGTTCGAGGTGATGAGCGAACGGCTGAATGCAGAGTACAATCTCGAGGTCGAATTCGAGACAGCGCCCTACAATGTCGCGCGCTGGCTGGACTGCGATGATCCCAAGACGCTTGAGGCGTTTCTGGACAAGAACAAGGCCGCCACAGGCACGGACCTCGACGACGCGCCGGTCTACCTCGCCAAGAACGCCTGGGATGTCGGCTACGCCCAGGAAAAAAATCCCGACATCCGCTTCTCCGCCACGAAAGAACGCTCGATCTAGGACACTGCGTCCTCAGTCAGTCGTTCGATCGAGAAGCTAAAGAAACTCGTCCAAATCCCCTCCTTGCATCGCGATCATCTGACTTGCCGAAATTGCGATTTCGGACTTCTCGATGGCGG
>JBCBGD010000313.1:0-2906 GCA_038527085.1 Pseudomonadota bacterium
CGGAGAGCTGGTGCAGCGCATCGCGGGCCGCAGTCTCGGCACGATCCTGCGCGAAGAGATCACCGGACCAGGCGAGATCGATTTCTGGATCGGCCTGCCCGACAGCGAGCACGAGCGTGTGGCTGAGCTGAAGCGCCCGACCGCCATGGCCGAGCTGGGCGAGCTGAACGAGTTCAACAAGGCTGCTTTCCTGACCAAATGGGCCGCGCCCAATCGCGGCGGGGCGGACTGGAAACGCATCGAGATCCCATCCGCCAACGGACATGGCACCGCCGCCTCCACCGCGCGCCTGTACGGCGGATATGCTGGCACGCTCGATTTCGGGCTCAGCGACAAGACCTTCGCGGCGCTCACGCGCTCGCGCAGCAATGGCTACGACCGGGTGCTGCCCTATGAGATCGATTTCGCCGCTGGGGTGATGCGCAACACGCAGAAAGTCTATGGGCCAAACCCGGCGAGCTTTGGCCATTCAGGCTGGGGCGGATCGCTCGGCCTCGCCGATCCTGACCGGCGCCTGTCGGCCGCCTATGTGATGAACCGCCAGTCGAACATCCTGCAAGGCGATCCCCGCGCCCTAGCCCTTGTCGGCGCGCTCTACGGCTGCCTCTAACCCGTTGCAGAAGAAAAAATGCGCCCCTCGCGCGAGTTTGGCACACCCTGTGCAATCAGGAACGCGAGTTTTCTGAAACTCTACATCTACGCCTCTCTCGGCCCCGGATCGGTCCCCTCCCGTCCGGGGCATTTTTTTGGCCAAATCCCAAAAAACCCAATCAAGTCAAGCGTGCAGCCCGCGCAAGGCGCCGCGCCTTGGCGTTTCCGATAACGCTGTCGGCGGTGAAAAGGACCAAAGCTGTCCAGATAAACGCGAACGCAATGGCGTGGGTGTTCGAAAATGGCTCACCAAAAAGCAACACGGCTGTCGCGAATTGCAACGTCGGCGCGATATATTGCATCATCCCGATGGTCGACAGGCGCAGGCGCGCGGCCGCGACCGTGAAAAGGATCAATGGAACCGCTGTGATCGGGCCTGAGGCGAGCAGCATGGGGATGTCCCAGCCGCCTCCACCCATTGGCCCTGTCTGGCCAGAGCTAACGAGATGGCCCAACCAAAGCGCAGCGATCGGTGAAAGGATCGCCGCTTCGACGACGAAGCCCGCGCGGCCGTCCACCTGAATCTTTTTTCGCACCGCCGTGTAGAAGGCGAAGCTGAAACAGAGCACCAGCGCGATCCAGGGCACGCGGCCGAACGCCATCGCCAGGATCAGGACGCCGATGCCTGCAATCGCCACGGACGCCCACTGCGCTAGGCGCAACCGCTCGCCGAAGAAGATCAGGCCGAACAGGACGTTGACGAGCGGGTTGATGTAGTAGCCGAGCGAGGCCTCCATGACCCGTTCCACCGACACCGCCCAGATGTAGAGCATCCAATTGATGCCGATCATCAGCGCAGACAGAGCCAGCCAGCCCAGCGTCCTGAGGGTCAGGAGCCGGCGCAGCGTGTCCCACTTTGCCGCCAGCGCAACGAACGCAAACCCTGTCGGCACCGACCAGACGATGCGGTGCGCCAGCAATTCGTCTGGCGCGATGTGTCCAAGCGCGCGGAAGTAAAGCGGCAACGAGCCCCAGATCAGGTACGCGATCAGCGCCGCGAGAAAGCCTGTGCGAAGGTCTGGAGACATTGCCCGGCCATACGCCCCGCTTGGCCGGAGCGCCAGCCCTAAAGTCGCTCAACTCAGCGGCGTGCGAGGTCTTTCAGCGAGTAGGCTTCGCCGACAGGGTCGTGGCGCTCTTCCGAATAGCTGGGGTCGGTGATCAGGCAGCGCGCGCCGCAAATCAGGCGCACCTCCTTGCCCTGTTTGTCTGAGAACCAGAAGCGCCCACCCGGTGTTGAGATGAACCCATCCATGCCCGCATCGATGTCGCCGCGCAGGTCCTGATAGGAAGGCGTCTCGTTGTCATAGCCGAGATCGAACGCGCCGTGGGTATGGTAAGAGGCAATGGGTTTGAAGCCTGCGGGCATGCGCGGCATGGTGCAGGAGGCCTGGGTGCCGGGCCGCGCCCGCGTGGCGACAAGGCCCTTTCCGGCGACTCTGCCGATGAAGCCGCAATACTCCCGCCGCCCCTTGATCGAGTTCTTCTGCAACGCGTTGAGCGTCCTGCCTGCGAGCTTGACGACGTCTTCGCCCAATGCGTCGAGCCGTTCTTCGGCCTGCGGAGTGCCTCCGGGCGATTGCGCCAGTGCCGGAAGGGCCAGGGCCATTGACAGCAATATTGCGAGTGCGAAATTTTTCCGAACGGCCATGGCGCGCCTCCTCAGGGCCACTATCACCCAAAAAATGTGGCATTTCCAAGCAGTTGCTGCGCTCGGATTTCAAAATGCGCTCCGCACACACGAGAATCAGCCCGAAACGATATCTTTACAAAGGTTAACGCAGGACCTAGCGAGGTTTTGGGTCCAAAACGGGGTGGGTGTGATGCGATTGATGATCGCTTTGTGTGTGGTTGTGGCGTTTTCGGTCGCGGGCGCGTGGGGGCAGGACGACCTGACGGAGAAAGAGCGCTCGAAGCTCGAGAGCCAGAAGGATGCGGTCCGAGCCGACGCCGCGATTGCTCCTCCCTCAACACCTGAGCCTGCCGTTTCTGTCGTCGAAGCAACCAAACCGGCCCCACCCATCACAATCGTGCCGACGCCTTTGGTGCCTGAGCCCGTCCCTGCTGTCGAATCGATTGCCGACAAACCTGTCAAACCTGTGCCGGCTGTTGCCGAGCCATCAGAACCCGTGCCGGACGCCAACGCCAAGCCGGTGAGTGCTGAAGCTGTGGCGCCTGCGCCTCAATCTGTGCCGACACCGCAAAGTGCGGGTGACCGCGCCGAGCCGCTCCCGGTCGCGATCGTCGATACGATC
>JBCBGD010000314.1:0-2905 GCA_038527085.1 Pseudomonadota bacterium
CTTCAGCCGTTCTTGGGTGTCATCGTCAAGGCGGATGCCCACGGTTGATTGGGCCATAGCAATGCGCTCCATCTGTGTGTTGCACAAAGTGTAACAGTTGGCAGTCTAGGTTTCAATTGGAGAGAGTTGTGCGAATGGAGCGCCCTTGACCCACGTCAAGCACCGCTGGCCCGCCTCGCTCCACACTGCCTGCGTCCCCCCACGCTGCAGGACAGGAGCGCCGCGCCATGAAGAAACTGTTTGTGCCCCTCATTGGCCAGCATGACCCTGAAGACCCCACCGAGCTGGAGCGCCCTGCCCTTGAGGCCGCCTGCTCCCTTGCGCGCCGGCTAGAGTCCCATGTCGAGGCCGTCTCCCTGATCGAGCCGCCGGCCAAGGCGCGCAAGGGCTGGCCCTTCTGGCTGCCCGGCGCGGGCATGTCACAGATGTGTGATATGCTGGATGCCGCCAGCGAGGTGCGCCGCAAGCACGCCGCCGCCTCCTTCGACGCGGTGATGGCCGAGCATGACAACGCCCCCTTGCAGACCGCCGAGCCGACGCCGGGTTTCACCGCCCATTTCGCTGAGACGGTCGGCGACATCGAACACACGGTCGGGCCCCTGGCGCGCCTGTCTGACCTCACCGTGCTGTCGAGCCCGCGCGCCAGCTGGGCCGAGCCGTTCACGCCGCTGGTGCGCGCTTGCCTCACGGACACGGGACGGCCTGTCCTCGTCGCGCCGATGGAGGCCGCCAGCCTCGCCACCCACGCCGCCATCGCCTGGGACGGGTCAGAGGCCGCCGCGCGCACCCTGGCCGTGGGCCTGCCCTTGCTGAAACTGTCGACAAAAATCACGGTCATCTCGGCCGAGGAATCCGGCAAGCCGGACCGCAACCCCGAAGACGTGGTCGAATACCTCGCCTGGCATGGCCTGTCCGCAGAGGCGGTGTCGGTGCCCGTGGATGGCGAGGCGCCGGACAAGGCGGTCTACGACACGGCCCTCGATCTCGGTAGCGATCTCCTGTTCCTGGGCGCGCGGCTGCACACCCGCGCCCATCGCATCTTCTACGGCAGCATGACCGAGCGCGTCCTGAACGAGCCCCGCATCCCCGCGCTGTTGGCCTGAGGCGGCGGGCCAAAAGCCGCGGGCGTATCCGACCGGGTTTACGCCGCGCTTAAACTCCGGGCCATGAACGCGCTGCGTGATCCTTTTGCCCAGGTGCATCCCCTGTTCTGGCCGGTCCTTTGGCTGAGCCTGCGCGCCTTTGTGCGCTGGAGCGGGAAGATGATGGAAGAGGGCCATGGCTTTGCCGGGCTCAGCCTCGAGCTGACCTGGTACGGCACCATCCGCGTTCACGCGCTGGACCTATCCGAGGCGGGTAAGGGTTTCCGCCGGCACATGGCGGGCGCGGCGCGTGAGGATGGGTGGGATGTCCTGCACCGGGCTTCGGCGCGGATTGATACTCTCTTTGCCAATGGGACCGCAGACGCCTGCGCAGGCAGGGGTCCATGGACCAAATTGTCCACCTGTGCGCTCCCGGCTGCCAATCGTCCATGGATACCTGCCTGCGCGGCTATTTGCGGAGACAATGGAACGTCCCCCAAACAAGGAACCGGCCCGCCCAGTGCCCCGGCCCCTCTCCCGTACGCCGGGCGAGGGGCTGCGCCGCCACTGCCAGCCATCCCAACTCCCCGCCCTGTGCGGGCGCTGGTGCTGGTTAAATCACCAACACGTTGGCGGGTGCGGGATCTGTATAAAGCGCCGCCACCAGACCGGCGCGCCCCTCGATCACCGCGCGCTGGTTCACATAGCCTTTGTCGGTGATCTCGCCGGCATCGATGTTTGGCGGCTCTGTCATGATCAGGGCGCGCTTGATGCGCCGCGATGAGCCGGGCTCGGCGGCGTTGAAGGCGGCGATCTTCTCGCTGAGCTCCTTGGCGAGGCGCCCGAAGGCCGCGGCCTGGTCGCCGCCCGCCTCCTTCACCATCTGCTCGAAGGTGGCCGGCGCGGGCCAGACCAGGGCGGAGGCATAATTCTTGTCCTGGCCGGCGATGACCGCGTCAAAGATCAGCGGGCTGCAAGCGGCCACGAGATCGGGCCGCAGCGTGCCGACGCTGACCCATGTGCCGGTCGAGAGCTTGAAGTCCTCACCCACGCGGCCGTCGAAGATCACGCCCTTTCCGGGATCGTCAGGGTCGACAAACTTCGCCGCATCGCCGAGGCAATAATAGCCCTCCTCGTCGAACACTTCGGCGTTCTTCTCGGGCATGTTCAGGTAGCCGGGCATCACGCTCGGCCCCTTCACCCGCACCTCCATCTTGGAGCCGTTGGGCACCAGTTTCAGCGTCATCCCCGGCAGGGGCAGGCCGATCAGGCCGACGCGCTCAACCTCCCAGTGCACAACGGTGATCCCCTGGGTCTCGGTCGCGCCATACATGGTCGTGATCGGAATGCGCCGCCCGGTGGCCTTGATCGCCAGCGCCTGCAGCCGGTCGTAAAGGTCATCCGACAGCGTCGCCCCGCCATATCCGATCGAGCGCATATTCTTAAAGAACGCCGTGCGCAGCGCGTCATCCTCCTCCATCGCCTCGGCCAGCATGGCGAGCGCAATCGGCGCGGTGCCGAATGTGGTGGGCGAGCAGTCGCGGACATTGTCGATCGTCTGCTGGAACAGGGCCGGGGTCGGCTTGCCGCCATCGATCCAGAAGGTCGCCCCGTTCCACAGCGCGCCGTTGAAGTTTACATTCGAGCCAGAAATGTGGTTCCAGGGCAGCCAGTCGAGGAATTGCGGCACCTCATCTGGGTCATGGTCTGGATCGCGGGCATCATCGCGCAGCCCCTCCTGTCCGGCGATCATGGAGCACATAGCGCCCTGTGTGGTCGGCACCGGCTTCGGCATCCCTGTGGAGCCGGAGGTAAAGAGATAT
>JBCBGD010000315.1:0-2904 GCA_038527085.1 Pseudomonadota bacterium
CAGCCTACGCTGGGGTCTGCGGCGTGTGGGGTGAGATAGGGGTTGAACACATCAAGCGTGGCGAGGTGGATGCGGCGGGCGCACGCGCCCAGGTCAGCGTCCCACTCTGCCTCCGCTTCAGGATACGTCCAATGTATCCGGATCGCGCCCCACCAGGTGATCTCATACGCGATTTGCCCATTATCACCTTGTTCGGAGCGCAGGCGTCCCAGCACCCCCACGAACCGGCGCAGGTTCCAGAAGAACACGGGCCAGAAGAGAGGGTGCACAATTTCGCGCCAGCGGAGGAGGTGGGGGCGTTGGTCCATGGGGCTGATTATGACCCCATGGGAGAAGGGATAGGACAGGGGTGTGCCTGTCCCTCTCGCTATCCGCCGGGCTTCAGACCCGCTCGATGATGATGGCAGGCGCCATGCCGCCAGCCGCGCACATGGTGACGAGGCCGCGCTTCTTGTCCTGACGCTCCAGCTCGTCCAGCACCGTGCCGATCAGGATGGATCCTGTTGCACCAATGGGGTGGCCGAGCGCCATGGCGCCGCCATTCACGTTAACCTTGTCCCGGTCGAGATCGAGGTCGCGGATGAACTTTTCCGCCACCACGGAGAACGCCTCATTGATCTCGAAGAGGTCGATGTCATTGGTGGTCAGGCCAGCCTTTTCCAACACCTTCTTTGCGGCGGGGACCGGGGCATTGAGCATCAAGGTCGGGCAGTCGCCCATGTTTGCGGTGGCGACGATCTTCGCGCGCGGTGTCCAGCCATTCTTCTCGACCGCGGCTTCAGAGGCGAGCAGCAGGGCTGCCGCGCCGTCCACCACGCCGGAGGAATTGCCCGCATGGTGGACGTGGTTGAAGCCTTCTTCTGCGAGTTGGGGATACTTCCTGGTGATCAGCGTGCCATAGGTCGTGCCGTCCTCATCGACGGGGATCGCGGCCCACATGTCGAACACGGTCTTCAGGCCGCCAAGGCTTTCCATCGTGGTGCCAGGCCTGGGGAACTCTTCCTTGTCGAGGGCCAGTGAGCCGTCGCGGTTGTGGACGGGCACGAGCGATTTGTCGAAGCGGCCTTCCTCGATCGCGCGGGCGGCGCGCTGCTGGCTGGTGACGGCGAGCTGGTCGACCGCCTCGCGGTCGATGCCCTCCAGTGTGGCGATGGCGTCAGCGCACACGCCCTGCTGGGACTGCGGATGCATTTCGCGCAGATGGAGATTGCCGCTGTCGATCATCGGCGGCACCTTCGGATCGGCGGTGGCCGAGGTGTAGCTCATCATCTCCGTGCCGCCGGCGATGACCACATCCTCCATGCCGGACATGACCTGCGCGGCGGCCAGATTCACCGTCGTGATGCCTGAGCCGCAGAACCGGTCGAGCGTGACGCCGGAGGCTTTCACGTCATAGCCCGCATCAAGCGCGGCCATGCGGCCGAGGTCTGCGCCCTGTGCACCGCGCTGAGAGGACGTGCCCCAGATGATGTCATCGACTTCGGCGGTGTTGAGGTTATTGCGGTCACGCAGGGCGCCGAGCACGGTGGCGCCGAGGTGTTGTGGGTGCAGGTGGGCGAGCGCGCCCTTGCCCTGTTTGCCTATGCCGCGGGGCGTGCGGCACGCGTCGATGATGTAAGCCTCAGCCATGGTGTGTCCTCCTGAAGTGTCCGTCTTTGTGCGGTGTCTTGGGCGCCATGATCGCGCAACCACCGCCAGGATCAAGCGGCGACCTTGGGGAAAGCTGGCCGAAGCGGCTGTGTTTGCTAGTCTCGCTGGTGGAGCCGGTCAGCGCGCCGGATGAGGAGGACGCCATGCCGAGGCTGAAACAGGCCGGACGGGAAGCCGGAAATCCTTACGCCGACAGGATTTTCGACCTGCTGTTCGGCGAAGGCGCTGATCCGTTGACCGCCAAGGGCACGCCGACCGGCACGCCGGGCAATTGGTGGACGGTGTTCAACATTGTGCCCGATGCGTTCGAGCACACGACCGAAGGCTTCCGCTTCTATCGCTCGCCCGAGCGCAAGATCGATCCCAAGCTGCGTGAGCTCGGCCAGACGCGGGCGGGCTATGCCGTCGGCTCGCAATTCGTGTTTTCACAACACTGCAAGGCATCGCGCGATGTCGGGCTCACCGAGGCGCAGATCGCCGCGATCCCGCACTGGCAGACCGCCGATTGCTACAGCCCCGTGGAGCGGGCCGTTCTGGCCTACACCGATGCGCTGGTGCTGGAGCGGGGCAGGGTGCCTGACGGCGTGTTCGCTGCGCTGAAGGACGCGCTATCGGACGAGGAGATCCTCGAGCTGACCTACATCACCTGCACCTACATGATGCATGCGGTGATGAGCCGGGCCCTGCGGCTGGAGTATGACGATGTCGATGAGCGCGTGGTGGAGATCGCCGCGCCGGGCGAGGCGGGCGACGTGATGGGCATGGTGGACGAAAAGGGAGAGGACTGATGGCGTATCATCACCTGGCATTGGCGACGAAAGACATGGCCGCGACCCATGCCTTCTATGAGGGCGTGATGGGGTTCGAACTAGTGAAGGTCGAGATTGCGCCGGTGCGCGAGGGCGGCTGGGGCAAGCATTTCTTCTACCGCATGGACGGCGATGACAGCCGCTTCATCGCGTTCTGGGAACTGCATGACACCCCCAACCAGGACGCCCATGAGTTCGACCTGAACAAGGCCGCCAACCTGCCCGCGGGCACCAACCACATCTCGTTCACCGCGCACTCCAAGCATGAGCTCGATCAGTGGCGCGAGCGCTGGAACGCGGCGGGCCATGACGTGCTGGAGATCGACCACACTTGGTGCCACTCGGTCGACACCCACGATCCGAATAGCAATTTCGTCGAGTTCTGCCTGACTACGGGCAGCTTCACCGGCGCAGACCGCGAACGCGCCCTGGCCGCGCTGGATGA
>JBCBGD010000316.1:0-2904 GCA_038527085.1 Pseudomonadota bacterium
TGACCTATGACATCGCCGTCGATCGCAAGACGCGCACGCTCGTCTTCCTCAACGCCCGCGCCCTGGACGGCGACGCGCCGGTGATGACCGGCACGGCCGTGTTTGCGATCAAGGCGGGGTAGAAGCGCGGAGTGTGGCTGAAGTAGGGAGGCAGCGGTGAGTTATGTAAGGATTGTGGGACTGGTATCTGCACTTTTGATTGCGTCTTGTAGCCAATCAGAGGTCCATTCAGAAAGCGTGGAAAAAAGAGTTGCCGAAGCAATTAGTGTAATATTGGGCGAGCAGCATATATATGGACCAGCGGTGATTCCGGTTGAGTTCTCAAATGATCATTCTTATTCAGAGAAGTATGGAACGTATCATACATACAGCAACGATGTTCGCCCTGGATACCCGTTTTCGGCATTTTACTTTGATAGAGCGTTTTTATCGGCTTACTTTTCGAAAACAGGAGAGGGTGAAATCATTGCACAAGAACTCATAGACGGCCTTATAGAGCGAGATTTTTCCGAATTAGATCTGTATGTCATAAAAAACATGATATTAAATGAAGTCTGTTCTGATAGCACAATACGAGCAGACTGTGGCATCAATGGTGGGCCATCAAGGGGCTATCTTATTCGAGTTGGTGACCAGTGCTTCAGCTTTATTTTCTCGGGGGTTGGGCACCCAACAGAGTTAGCTGAAGGCTGGTGTTAATTGAACCTAGTTTGGGACAGCGTACCGGCAGCATAGGGTGCATATCGTGCTTTGCCCGCCATGCACCCTACAAGGCCTGCCGGGCTAGAACCTCAGCACTTTGGCGTAGCGCACCTGCTCCAGGCCCTTCAGCTTGTCCATCACGTCCTCTTGCGGTTCGGCATCCACGCCGACCAGCGCGATGGCTTCGCCGCCGGCATCGGTGCGGCCGAGGTGGAAGGTCGCGATGTTCACGCCCGCCTCGCCGAGCATCTGGCCCAGCGCGCCGATGAAGCCCGGCGTGTCGAGGTTGTTCACATAGAGAATGACGGGCGCGAAATCGGCCTCAAGCTCCATGCCCTTCACTTCGACAATGCGCGGGCGGCCCGCTGACAGCGTGCCCGCCAGCGTGCGCCAGCCGCCATCGACCAGGGTGCGGATGCGGATCAGGCTGTCATAGGTCGGGCTGTCCTCGGTCTTGGTCTCAGACAGCTTGATGCCGCTGTCGTGCAGGATGGCCGGGGCAGACACCATGTTCACATCGCCGCGTGAGGCGCGCAGCAGGCCTGCGAGCGCCGCAGCGGTCAGCGGCTTGCGATTCAGCTCCGTCACCTCGCCTTCATACTCGATGACGACCTCGTCAAAGCCCTCTTCGCTGATCTGGCCGGCGAAAAGCCCGAGCTTTTCCGCCAGCGCCGCGAACGGCTTCAAGCGTGGGGCTTCGTCGGCGGTGATAGACGGCATGTTCAGGGCGTTCGTCACCGCGCCGGTCAGCAGATAGTCGCTCATCTGCTCGGCCACCTGCAGGGCGACGTTTTCCTGGGCCTCGGTTGTGGCCGCGCCAAGGTGAGGTGTAGCGATGAAATTGGGCGCGCCAAACAGCGGATTGTCCTTGGCAGGCTCCTCGGCGAACACATCGAAGGCCGCCGCGCCGATATGGCCGCTGTCGAGCAGGTCGCGCACCGCCTGCTCGTCCACCAGCCCACCCCGTGCGCAATTGACGAGGATGACGCCCTTTTTCGCCTTCTCAAGTGCTTCGCGTGAGAGAATGTTGGCGGTGGCGTCGGTCTTGGGCACGTGCAGCGTGATCACGTCCGCGCGCGCCAGCATCTCGTTCAGCTCGACCTTTTCGACGCCAAGCTGCACCGCGCGTTCTTCGGTCAGGAACGGGTCATAGGCGGCCACTTTCATGGTCAGGCCGAGGGCGCGCTCTGCCACGCGTGAGCCGATGTTGCCACAGCCGATAAGGCCCAGTGTCTTGAAGCTGAGCTCGCGGCCCATGAAGGCCTTTTTCGGCCACTCCCCAGCCTGGGTGCCTGTGTTAGCGGCAGGGATCTGGCGCGCGGCGGCGAACATCATGGCGATGGCGTGCTCGGCCGTGGTGATGGCATTGCCGAAGGGCGTGTTCATCACGACGACGCCTTTGGAGGTGGCGGCCTTGATGTCGATATTGTCGACGCCGATGCCGGCCCGGCCGATCACTTTCAGATTGTCCGCCGAGGCGATGACATCTGCGTCCGGCTTGCAGGCCGAGCGGACAACAAGGCCGTCGAAGTCTGGGATTTTCGCGATCAGCTCTTCCTTGGTGAGGCCGACAGCGGTTTCGGTTTCCAGGCCGCGATTGTGGAAGATTTCCACAGCGGCGGGGGCGAGTTTGTCTGCGATGAGAACTTTGGGCATTTCAGGTTCCTTTGCTCGCGTGCGGTTCCTCGCCATTGGCTCGGGCACGCTGCGCCTGCGCGTTGCTGGTGCTGGCGCGTGTTTTCAGGATGCTCGCGCGGTCTATCCGTGCTTCGAAATCGTCTCGGCGAAGGCCCAGTCGAGCCAGGGCGTGAGCTTGGCGACGTCTGAGGGCTCCACCGTGGCGCCGCACCAGATGCGCAGGCCCGGCGGGGCATCGCGGTAGCCATTGGCGTCAAACGCGACGCCTTCGGCTTCGAGCATGCCGGTCATCTTTTTCATGAAGGCCTGCTGGGCTTCGAGGTCCATCGCGGTGAAGCGCGGGTCGACCACTTTGAGCGTTACACCCGTATTGGAGCGCACGGCTGCGTCTTGGCACAGGAAGTCCACCCAATCGGTGTTGGTCACCCAGGCTTCGAGAGTGCAAAGGCTTTCATCGCACCGCGCCTTGCAGCCTTTCCAGCCGCCGAGGCTATCAGCCCAGTCGAGCGCCTTCAGATAATCTTCGACACACAGCAGGCCTTCATGAAAAAGATGACCGGCATG
>JBCBGD010000317.1:0-2902 GCA_038527085.1 Pseudomonadota bacterium
CCCCTCAGCCTTGAGCGCGTTCTATCGCGAGGCGCAGCCGAAGCGGAGAACAAACAAAAAAGCCCTGAGTGCGATCCATGTGACCGCAGCGATACGGGACCATACAGGAATATCGCGGCCACCAGCAGAAAACACCGCATGGACAGTGCAACTGCTCCGTGGTGAAAGGCGTTCACTTCTTTCCCATCCACGAACAGGCACCCAGCATGGCCAAAGGCTTAGTCACACTCATTGGCGGTTCAGGCTTTATCGGCAGGTATGCCACGCGCGCCCTGGTCGAGGCGGGCTATCGCGTGCGCGTGGCCTGCCGCAGGCCAAACGTGGCCCAGGATGTGAAGGTCGCTGGCCCGCCAGGATGGGTCGACCTTGTCCAGGCCAATGTGCGCAACCCTGACAGTCTGCGCCGCGCCATGGAAGGCGCCGATGCGGTCGTTAATCTCGTCGGCATCCTGTTCGAAAGCGGCAAGCAGACTTTCTCCAGCGCCCAGGAAGACGGCGCCAAGAACGCCGCCCAGATCGCAAAGGACCTCGGCGTCAGCCGCTTTGTCCAGATCAGCGCGATCGGCGCCGACCCTGACGGCAAGGCCGCCTATGCCCGCACCAAGGCCGCGGGTGAGCAGGCTGTTCGTGAGGCATTCCCAGATGCGGTCATCCTGCGCCCGTCCATCGTGTTCGGCCCCGAAGACCAGTTCTTCAATCGCTTCGCCGACATGGCCCGCTTCGCGCCTGCCTTGCCTGCTATTGGCGGCGGCAAGACGCGGTTCCAGCCCGTCTATGCCGGCGATGTGGCCGATGCGATCGTCTGCGCCGTGATGCGAGAGGACGCGGCCGGCAAGACCTATGAACTTGGCGGGCCGAGCGTCTACACCTTCAACGAGCTCTACGATTTCATCTTCGAGACGATCGACCGCAAACGCCTGAAGGCGCCGCTGCCTTTCTTCATCGCCAAGCCCATGGGCATGGCCGCAGGCGCGATCTGGCGCATTCCGTTTTTGCCGCTGCATTCCGTCTTTGGCCCACCGCCCATCACAGGCGGACAGGTCGACATGCTGCGCCATGACAATGTGGTCGCAGAGGATGCGCTCACCCTGGCGGACCTCGGCGTCACCGAGATCGAGAGCATCGAGTCCATCGTGCCGACCTATCTCTGGCGGTTCCGCGCCTATGGCGAGTTTCACCAGAACGAGGCCTGAGGCGCTGCGTCAGAAGGATTCGACTTCGAACAGGTCGTAATCGTCCACCGAGAAGCCACGGAAGACATTTTGGCGCTCGATGCCTGCCTTCAGGGCTTCTTCGAGATTGACGCCCAGCGTGATGTCTTCCGCCGCCACCATCACCACCCGGCGCTGGGGCGCGCTGTCGCCGGCGCAGTCTCCACGCGTTGTGCAGCCCGACCGGTTCTGGTGCTCGCCGAGGGTGATGGCGAAGAGGATCGGGATCTGTCCCGGTGGGCAGGCGGCGCGGTTGTCCTGAAGCCGGGCAATGATCGCCTCGCCGCGGGCCCGGGCCAGGCGATGGTTTGGCGCGGTTGGCCCTTCATGGGAGGCGGCACCGACGCTGAACGCGGCATTGGCGCTGCAGAAGCGCTCCTGGAACTGGGGGGTCGAGAGCAGCGCGGCAAGATCGGCGGGCTGGCCCTCGTCGAGGATCTCAGAGGATGAGCCCAGCTTCCAGGCATACTGGTCGCTCAGGACGTAGAGTCTGAATTCCGCACTCCGCCCCTCGCTGTCGGCACCGCGAAACGGTTTCGACTGGCCCCAGGTGCCGCCATCAATCGGCGTCAGGTCGCGCGCGCAGGCCTCTGAGGCGTCGCCGAGCACGCGCCTGTCCCAGGCTGCGGCGCGGGCATAGCTCGGATCGTCGGTCGCGGCCTCGCGCTCGTCGCCATCATCGGTGCAAATCACATTGCCCGTGCCCCATTCGATGCCGAAGGTGGCCGGGGTGTCTTGCGCCGAGGCGAAACGTCCGCCGGAAAGGACAGCCGTCAGTATGATCGCTGTGACAAGTCGCATAAGCTCACTCCACCATTTGCGGGGCACTTAATCCGCATTTCCCACGCCAAGGCAAGCTCGCGCGCCATTCAGCGACGTCAGCCTTTGCGCAGCCGTGGGCGCAGCCGCTCGGCCGGGATTTCCGCGCCATCGCTGCCAACAAACGCCACGCGGGCGGGGCTTTTCGTGGCCGCGTCCGTGAAGGTGATCGGCGGGGGCTGTCCATCGGCCAGCCATTCATCGCCCCACTGATTGAGCGCCACCAGCGCGGTCTGCAATCCGACCCCCTTCTCGGAGAGGATATATTCATTGCGAACACGCTTTCCGGGCTCGCGATAGGGCCGCTTTTCAAGGAGGCCTTCTGATTCAAGCATCTTGAGCCGGCCAGACAAAACGGTGCGCGGGCAGCTGAGCTCGGTCTGGAAATCATCAAACCGGCGCACGCCATAAAGTGCAGAGCGCAGGATCAGCATGGCCCAGCGGTCGCCGATCAGGTCAATGGTGCGCGCCAGACGGCAATCTCTGGGCGGGACAGGCGAGCGGGAGGTGCGCGGAGGAAGTCGGGTCATGGAGCCTGATCTGGATAGGTTCGCCGGGCAAATCCAGCCCCGATTTTCTTGACTTTGGGCGAGCGCGCAGACCCAATATCAGCTATGGGGAAACCGGCCGATATCCTCGACAAGCGCCTCGTCAACGCACTCTACGCGGACGCGTCGATCAATGCGGGTGCTGGCGCGGTTCTGGGCGCTGCCGGGAAAGCGGGACTGAAGGCGGTCGAGAAAGCAATGGGCGGCCTCTGGGTGGGCGGCACGGCCTACCTCACGCCCGAAACGCTTGAGTTTCACGCCAATGGCCTGAACAAGATGGTGCATGCCGCGGGCAGCATAAACGAGGTCGTCCTGCCCTTGGCC
>JBCBGD010000318.1:0-2900 GCA_038527085.1 Pseudomonadota bacterium
CGGGACTGGTGGCGGGCGTGTTTCCTGAACCTGGACATCTCAACACGAGCTGACGCGTGTCTCAGCGCTCAACTTAGTCAACAGCGCCGCACCCAAACGGGACTGCGGGCACTGGTGCTGGATCAAACACCCCACAGCTCTGAGCGGCCCCTGCCGGGGCCTTCTTCGCCTTCATTTGATCCCCCGGATCAAATGATCGCTGCGCGACCAGCTCCGAAGTCTATCGCGAAGCGAAGCGAAGCGGAGAACAAACAAGAAAGCCCGCCCGGGGTGCTTAGCTCGTGCCTTCTGCGACCCGGGCGAACAGGTTTTGGCCATGGCCTGAGCCGGACGGGAAAGGGGTCTGGCTGGAGGTGTCCGTGATCTCGTCCCACTTCGCCGCCACGGCCTCTGCCGTTAGCGAATCGCCGACGCCGACATAGGCGCCCTTGGTCTCGACGATCTGCGCCATGGAAAAAGCGCCTGCCGCGGCGGACAGCACCATACCAGTCGGGGCGTCTTCCTTCACGAGGTTGATGACGCCGGGCGTGACGTATTCGGGCTTGAGCTGGGCAAGCACTTGTTCTGGCATCAAGCCTTCCGTCATGCGCGTGGCGGCGACGGGGCAGACTGCGTTGATCTTGATGTCGTATTTCGCGCCCTCTTGTTTGAGTGAGTTCATCAGGCCGACAAGGCCGAGCTTGGCCGCGCCATAATTGGCCTGGCCGAAATTGCCATAAAGGCCTGTCGAGGAGGTGGTCACGACAAGGCGGCCATAGCCAGCCTCCTTCATGATGTCCCAGGCGGCCTTGAAGGGTTTCACCGTGCCCATGAGGTGGACATCCATGACCAGCTGGAAGTCTTCGAGGGTCATCTTGGAGAAGGACTTGTCTCGCAGGATGCCGGCATTGGCGATGATGATATCGATCCGGCCGAAACGGTCCATCGTGTCGTCGATCATCTTCTGGACGCCGGCATCGTCTGTCACCGACGAGCCGTTGGCGAACGCTTCCCCGCCCATGTCCTTGATCTCGGCCACGACGGACTCTGCGGCTTCGGAATTGCCGCCTGTGCCATCAACCGATCCGCCGAGGTCATTGACGACGACCTTGGCGCCGCGCCGGGCGAGCTCCAGCGCGTGGGCGCGGCCAACCCCGCCACCTGCGCCGGTGACGATGGCCACGCGGTCGTCAAAACGAATATCGGTCATGGGGATCCTCCAGAGCTGTGTCTGGTGCCCTTCAAGCGTCCGCTAACGTCAACGTCAAGAAGAAGCGCTTGGCGCAGCGCGCCGCCTCGGGCAAGCTCGCGCCTGAGCGATATCAACAGGGAGGTCCCCATGCTCGATGGCCTTGGCATAGACCTTGTCCACAGTCTCGCGGTCTGGCGCAGTCAGCGCCGGCATCACGCCGTTGCCGCAGGTCGCTTCCTTCTCGTCATAGGGTCCGCCTATGGCCAACATGGGCGCGCCGGGGCCCGTGCCATAGAAATAGAGCCGGTCATTGTCGAACAGGCGCTTGGCACCGAGCTCCGGCATCAGCGCATCGTAGAATGCCAGCGCCTTTGGCGTGTCGTTGGATCCGAGTGTGACATAGGCGAGCATGGGGACCTCCCTGTTGATATCGCTCAGGCGCGAGCTTGCCCGAGGCGGCGCGCTGCGCCAAGCGCTTCTTCTTGACGTTGACGTTAGCGGACGCTTGAAGGGCACCAGACACAGCTCTGGAGGATCCCCATGACCGATATTCGTTTTGACGACCGCGTGGCCATCGTCACCGGCGCAGGTGGCGGGGTTGGCCGCGCCCACGCGCTGGAGCTCGCCCGGCGCGGCGCCAAGGTCGTCGTCAATGACCTCGGCGGATCGGTTGATGGCACAGGCGGCAATTCCGAAGCCGCAGAGTCCGTCGTGGCCGAGATCAAGGACATGGGCGGGGAAGCGTTCGCCAACGGCTCGTCGGTGACAGACGATGCCGGCGTCCAGAAGATGATCGACGACACGATGGACCGTTTCGGCCGGATCGATATCATCATCGCCAATGCCGGCATCCTGCGAGACAAGTCCTTCTCCAAGATGACCCTCGAAGACTTCCAGCTGGTCATGGATGTCCACCTCATGGGCACGGTGAAACCCTTCAAGGCCGCCTGGGACATCATGAAGGAGGCTGGCTATGGCCGCCTTGTCGTGACCACCTCCTCGACAGGCCTTTATGGCAATTTCGGCCAGGCCAATTATGGCGCGGCCAAGCTCGGCCTTGTCGGCCTGATGAACTCACTCAAACAAGAGGGCGCGAAATACGACATCAAGATCAACGCAGTCTGCCCCGTCGCCGCCACGCGCATGACGGAAGGCTTGATGCCAGAACAAGTGCTTGCCCAGCTCAAGCCCGAATACGTCACGCCCGGCGTCATCAACCTCGTGAAGGAAGACGCCCCGACTGGTATGGTGCTGTCCGCCGCGGCAGGCGCTTTTTCCATGGCGCAGATCGTCGAGACCAAGGGCGCCTATGTCGGCGTCGGCGATTCGCTAACGGCAGAGGCCGTGGCGGCGAAGTGGGACGAGATCACGGACACCTCCAGCCAGACCCCTTTCCCGTCCGGCTCAGGCCATGGCCAAAACCTGTTCGCCCGGGTCGCAGAAGGCACGAGCTAAGCACCCCGGGCGGGCTTTCTTGTTTGTTCTCCGCTTCGCTTCGCTTCGCGATAGACTTCGGAGCTGGTCGCGCAGCGATCATTTGATCCGGGGGATCAAATGAAGGCGAAGAAGGCCCCGGCAGGGGCCGCTCAGAGCTGTGGGGTGTTTGATCCAGCACCAGTGCCCGCAGTCCCGTTTGGGTGCGGCGCTGTTGACTAAGTTGAGCGCTGAGACACGCGTCAGCTCGTGTTGAGATGTCCAGGTTCAGGAAACACGCCCGCCACCAGTCCCG
>JBCBGD010000319.1:0-2899 GCA_038527085.1 Pseudomonadota bacterium
AGATAGTGCCCGTGGGCAATTCGCGTCCACGCCAGCGAACTCAACTCGTCGTGACCGCTTTGCTCAGCAACGGCAGCGGCCGCTTCAAGCTTATCAAGCGCCTCATCAAAGCGGTATTCCTGAAGCATCGCCATTCCATGGCGGATGTCGAGGTCAAGCTCATCCTCAAGTGTCGGGGCACCTATTTCCGAGGCTTGCAGGAAATATCTGTCCGCAATTGCGCTTTCACTTTGCCAGTAAGCAATGGTTGCAAGCCTGCGCGTCGCATGAAAATCGTTTGGAGTGATGTCCAGAATTTCCTCGTAAAAAGCCTTGGAGCGAGGCACGTCTGAGTAAAAGGAAAGCCCCGCCAACTGATGCAAGAGATCTACCCGCTCATCTGGTGAGCTGTGTTCCCGCATGACTTCGTAACTTGCCTCCAGTTGATCGATCGCCGAAGCCACATTTCCGGTTTCGAGCAACGCGAAGACTGCAGCATCGGCAGGCCGGTCGGAAGTATTCAGGTTTTCAAGAAGCACACGTAGGGCGCGCTGATCCAGTGACGTAGCGCCAGGCCGAGCGGTGACCCCCACTGCCCTGGTCACTCTGTCTTGCGCTCCTGCCTCTGACGCGATCGATGTTGAGCCTTCAAGGCCGGTTGAGGGAAAGAACGATCGCGAAAGGATCAGAACGGTTCCCACCACAGCGACGAAAACAGCGACAAAGGCTGGAACCCACGCTGCGGGCTGTGATTCAGATTTCTTCTGGGGTCGTTTCGAAACAGTGTCTCGAAGTCTTGTTACAATGAGACTTGCGAAACCTTCCGTTGCCGGGCCAGTTCGAATGCGGGTCGTATGCAACTGGTCAAAGGGCCTTGGGATGCGCGCGTCATCCAATCGAACCGGCAGGAGTTTGTTCTGCTTCAGGCCTTCTGCGGCTTCGCTGCGCACCCAGGGCGAGACGACGGCGTGTTCAGACCAGACCACAATCACAAGCCGGGCGGCCGCGAGTTCACGGTCAATCACGGCTTCAAAATCGTCGCCAGCGGCCAGTTCGCGGTCCCACCAGACGGAAATGCCTCGCTTCGATAAGGCATGGGCCAACTTTTCCGCGCGGCCGCGATCGGGACTTGCATATGAGATGAAAACGTCAGCCATCCCACCCACTCCACTTGTGGAATTCTAACAGACAGGGAAGCTAGGGGAAAGCGACGGGTGAAAGAGCCACTGAGTTCTGACCGACCATTCAGGCCTTTTCTGCCAGATAACGCTCAGCCGTGCGCCGGAAGGCGCCGGAGACGGGCGTGAACCAGGCCGAGCCCTGCCACCAGATTGCGATGTGGGCCTTTGTGGTGGTGTCGGTTTCGGGGGTGAGGGCGACGAGCAGGGTCAGCGATCCCCGCGGGCCTGTCAGCCGCTGGGCAGTCCAGCCCCCGCTCTCGGCGATGGTTTCTCGTCTCGCGGGCGCCCCGAACAGGTGCCGTGCAGGGGCGTTGGCGGCCTCGAATCGCGCGCCATCGCCTGAGGACCGCCAGCCTAGGTGCTGCAAAATCTTACTTTGAAGATGCGGCAGGTCACGCTCCGCAGTGACGGGCCCGCTGACCCAAAGATCCGGCGGCGAAACGCCCGCTATATCCTGGAGTTTCTGCCCCTGGGCGCTCCTTGCCTCGCGCACAAAAAGGGCGCCTGAGGCTTCCACCGCATCATAAGCGGCCACCTTGAAATCGCTTGCCGTATAGGGGTCGTCCTCCATCAGCGACGGGATCAGGCGGCATACGCCATCGGTGCCGAAGCGCCAGCCATGGTAGGGGCATTCGACCGTCATCTCGCCCGCTGTCTTGACCTGCCGTCCGGCACTGAGCGGCACCAGCCGGTGGGGGCAGATGTCGCGCATGGCAAAGAGTTGTCGCTCAAGCGTGCGGCCCACCAGCACGGGCTTGCCATGGAGCAGGCGTCGAATCTGCTGGCCGGGTTTCACGTGCGCTGACGGCGCAACGAGATACCAGTCAGGTCCCGCAGTTGCGGCACCCTTCGCTCCGGTTGGTGAAGTCGTTGTCGCCATGGGCGCGGCCCTAGCATGGAGGGCGCAGCGGCGCGAGCAGCTTACTCGGCGGTTTCGGCGAACACGTCAGAGCCGTGGGGCTCTGCATGGCCACGCGGATCTGGATGGATCAGCACATCGGCGGCAGGGAACTCGCTGAGAATGGCTTTTTCGGCCGCCACCATGGCCTCGTGCGCTTCCACGAGGGACAGGTGCGGCGGCATCTCCGCATGGAACTGGATGTGAATGTAGGGCCCCGAGGTGCGGGTGCGCAGCTGGTGAACGTCCAGCAGCACGCCACTCGAGAGAGCCAGTTCAGCGATGCGCTGGCGCGCCTCATCCGACACTTCCCGGTCGAGCAGCTGGTCCCAGCCGCCCTGGGCCACCTCCACCGCGCTCCAGGCGAGCCAGACCGCCACGAGCAAGCCGACCAGCGGGTCTGCCCAGCCGAGCCCTGTAAATGCTGCCAATGAGATGCCGACGATGACCGCACCATTGGCCGCCAGATCCGCCGCATAGTGCGCCCGATCGCCTTTCGTGGCCACAGATCCGGTCTTGGAAATCGCCCGCGACTGCGCCCAGATCAGGCCAAGGGTCAGGGCGATGGAGACCACCATGACCGCAAGGGCCAGCGTGCTTTCGGCGATGGGTTGCGGCGCGCGAAATCGCGAGATCGCCTCGATCGCAACGAAGATGGCCGACACGCCGACCAGGGCAGCCTGCACCATGGCGGCGAAGCCTTCGGCCTTTCCGTGTCCGTAGCGATGCTCCGCGTCCGGCGGCGCGGCGGCATAGCTGACGGCGATCAGCGTGAAGAGGGACGCGAAGCCATCCAGCCCGCTGTCGGCGAGTGAGGAGAGCATCGCCACACTGTCAGAGG
>JBCBGD010000320.1:0-2888 GCA_038527085.1 Pseudomonadota bacterium
GCTGACAGGCCTTCGTCCATCATGTCATCGACCATGCCGATTGAGGATGACATTCAGAAGCGAGGCCGCGAAGGCACCGCGATCGGCATGGTCGATGACATGATGGACGAAGGCCTGTCAGCCAGTGAAATGCGCGAGCGTATTCGCGCAATTCAAGATTCCGAATTGCGCCAGATGGTTGAGCGGCGACGAGACTATGCCGTGCGTGAGCGCGACGCCCGCGAGCTCGAGGCCCAGGAAGCTGTGTTTGAGAAATACGGTGACATGATCTGGACGGGTGAGCTCACGTCAGTGACGAATATTCCGCGCGCTGAGCGCGGCGTGCTTACTCAGTCGCAGATCAACTCGATGGACGTGATGATACGTCGCCAAGCCAGCGGCGACGCGGACGCCACAACGGACTTTGCGACCTATGATCAGGTGATCAGCCTGCTAGAGGTGGGCGATGCAGGCGGTGCTTTGTCGGCACTGCGCAGCAATCTCGACAGGTTCTCTCGCTCTGACGCGCAATCGCTTCGTCGCATGATTGCCAGCGGGCGCGGCGAGGAGGGTGCCACGTCTGGCAGCGTGGATGTACTGCGTTCCCGCCTGCAAATCATTGACCAAAATCTCAGGCAGGCCGGATTGGCTGACAAGGATGGCGGGATTGACCCTGCCATGCGCGGCGCGATTGACGCCGAATTGGATCGCCGCGCCCAAGCGTGGCAGGTGGAGAACGGCAAAGATGAGGTGCCCGAAGCGTGGGTCCAGGAGCAGGCAGGTATTCTCACGCGCGACATCATCCTGACGCGGGACAACATCTCGTGGTGGCCGGGCGAGAACAAGGTCACGCGACCACGCGGAGCGCCCATGCTGCGCGGCGATGGCATTCCGCCTGAATATCAAGCCGCAGTGGTGGCCGCTTATCCAGACATGGACACAGCCAGCGAGCCGCAGCTTGAACAGGCATATGATTTGGCCCTGCGCACCTATCGCGATGCGGGCATTATGGACCCGACGCCGGAAGAAATCACGGCCATGATCACATCGCTGCGCGGGGCGGGCGAATGACACCAGAAGAAATTGCCGAAGAAGCGCGCCGTCGCAGGGAGGGAGGCGGCGGTGTGGATGAGGTATTGCGCGCGGCGCGCGAGCGGCGTGCTAGCCAGGCTGCGGGGAGCCTTTATACGACAGATGACCTTGACCCGGATACGGCTTCAAATGTGGTTGACCTTGCTGAACGCAGGGGCGTCGATTTCGAATACGCCCGGCGCCAGCGCGAGGCCCTTGAGGAAGCCGACAGGCAGGAGCTGGAGCGCAGGACGCTGGAACAATCCCCGCGCCTGTCACAGCACTTTGCCCGCCCTGAGCGCGCGGCTGTGGCGCGTGATTCCATCATGGAGATGGCGGAAATTGAGCGGCGACTGCGGGGCGAGAAGGACCGCCCGACACCGATGCCGGGACTTGGCCCAGTCAACGCTTTGCGCAATGTGCTGGCGGATCCGCAGGAAGCTGCGACGCAGACAGGCGATCTGGGCCGCTCGAGTGTAGCAGGTTTTCAGCAGGCGTTTGCGTCAGCCATTCGCGGACTGGGGGAAATGTCCCGTGCGGCCGGGCAGATGACGGAGGACACGCTGCGGGGCGTGCCCGGTCTTGATGCCGTGTTTGACGCTGAAGACAGGTTCCTGACGCAGACCGATGCTGGCCAGATGGTCAATCAAGCCTCGCCTGAAGCGCTCGCTCGCGGGCTGGGCAACTATTATGCTGGCGTGGCGCAGTCGTCCCGGCCTGATGAACAGGGCATTGAGGATCAGATTGCCGAGGGCCTTGGTCAAATGCTCGCCGCGGTACTGACCACAACCGCGTCAGGCGGCACGTCAACAGCCACGATTGGCTTCGGCGGCATGGGCGCGGACACTCAGGCCCAACGCATGCGGGGGCTCGGCATTGACCCTGCTGATCGTCCCGGAGAGCTCGCGCTTGGCGCGACCGTGACAGGCGCAAGTGAGGCGCTGCGGCTTAATTCGATCATGCGGGCCATTCCGCCCAAACTGCGCCAGTCCGTGGCGCAAAGCGCAATGGCGCGGATTGCGGGACAAGGCATCGAAGAAGGCAGCCAGGAGTTCATCGAGAACGTCGCGCAAAACCTCATTGCCATGGGCTACGACGAGGAAGCCAAGCTGCTTGAAGGCGCGGGCGAGTCTGCGGGCATCGGGGCGGCGACGGGTTCGATTTTCCAAGCCATCATTGAGGTGGCGATCCCTGGGCGCATTCGCGGGAGCGCCGCCGAGGCAGGCGCCGACACCATGACCAAGGTGCGCGATGCGATCGAGGCTACGCCCGTCTTTGACCGTCGGCGTCAAGATGTGCGTGAGTTTGTCGAGAGCGCCACGGACGGCCAGACGGTGTTTCTCGACGGCGAGGCCCTGAACACGCTCGCTCAAGCCGATGGCGGAGCGTTTGCGCGGATCCAGGAAGACTTGGGACTCACCGATGAGCAGATGACCGACGCCATGACGGGGCAGGATGTCGAAGTGCCCGCCGCCAAGCTGCTGACCGTGGAAGAGCGCAGCCAGTACGAACAGCTTCTCGAAATCACCCGCATGGAGCCTGACGCGGTGACGCTGGCAGAGGCCCGCGAACAGGCCAGCCGCGATGCGATGCAGGTGGATTTTGAGGAAGTCCAGCGCGCGATCGAATTGGAGACAGAAGCCCTTGTTGGGTTTGAGCGGGTTCAGCAATCGGTGCAGCGCCAGCTTGTGGATGCGGGGCGTTCTGTCGAAGAGGCCGAAGCGGTCGGTGCAATCTGGGGCAGTGTGTTCCGCGTCTTCGAGGAAGATGGCATCGATACAGAGGCGGTGTTTGAGCGGCTGGGGCTGCGAATTGAGAGCCCAAACATGCGCCCGCCT
>JBCBGD010000321.1:0-2877 GCA_038527085.1 Pseudomonadota bacterium
TTCGCCGCCGGCGAATTCAGCATTTGCCGAGAGATTGAACAATTCGAGAGAAAAGAACTCGTCGACTTCATCCAAGTTGTCGCTGCGAGCGAAGACAGAGACGGTCTTTTGCGTTTCGCCCGGTGCATATGTCAGCGTGTTGTAGCTGCGCGAGTCGAGGGCATCATAGAAAATATCGTCGTCATTGGCGCTGCTGTCGCGCTGGGTGCGGTATTGCAGCGTTACAACATCGGAGGCCGCTTCGGATAACGTAATTATAAAGACGACGTTCCCGTTCTCGTCACTTTCACCGCGAACAATGGATACGATTGGCATAGCTTGGTGTCCCCAGACAATAAATGGATGGCCCAAAAAAACAGGCATGCGTAGTTTGCATGGGGAAATTTGCGCGCCAACCGCTTACACTTTGCGGGCGAGCGCTTTCTCATCTTACACTCGTATTGTTGCCAATTTGCAACACTATTGGTGGAAGCGTCCTGGACGAGGGTGAGCATGGCAAAGCGTTAGCATCTGTGTCGCCTGCGCCAACAGCAATCGCTTACTCGCATTAGGCGATTATCACAAAACGATAGCCCGCCAGTGTTGCAGTTTTACGACTTGTCGACTGACATGAATGTTCAGAAACCTATTCAAAATTATACGTTTTTCCTGGGAAGCGTTCGATCTGAGGTGGATCCCAACAACCCGCCATTCTATCCCAGACGAGTGGCGGCAGTTCGTCTCACACGCATTCCTCAGATCGTCGGAACACCGGTTTTTTAAGAAGCAAGCGACCCATCCTTTCAATGCGATGCTCGATTATACGTCCGCGCAGCTCGAAGCCCTAGTGAGTATCGAGGCCACTGACGGCGGGTGTGACCAAAGCATCGCGATCATGCATGACCGAAACAGCTCCGACCGGTTGGTCTGCCCCATCGAGGCGGTCCAATCGGATTATTGGTCCCGGCGGTTGTGAAACGCCAGGATTTGGTGGTGCAGCTTGGGTTGGAACTGACGCGGCGGTTGGTGGGGCTGAACAGCCAGTTGGCGTGCAGCAGCCTCGAATATGCCGAACCGCGTTCGCTAAATGACGAATTTTGGGATATAAGCAAATCCATCAAATACGGGGGACAATATGCAATGGCAGATATCATCGGAACCGAAGACAACGACGTTCTCGACGGCACGGACGAGGCCGACACAATTTCTGGTCTTGACGGAGATGACGTCATCGACGGTGGAGGCGGCGATGATCTCATCTTTGGTGACTCAGGGCAGGACACTCTGCGTGGCGGCGCTGGCAATGACATCCTGTTTGCTGGGGACACGCTGATTGTTTCGGACGGACCGGACATCGAGATCGATGCCTCGGACGATGTCGGGTCATTCGAAACCGCCCTGAATGTGACTTCGGAAGTGTCCCTGAAGCTAGATCCAAACGTCGCCGACTCTGCTCTTGTTCCACATGTCAGCATTTCAGCGATTGGCGCCAATCGCCGTGATCACTATGCCATCACAATCACGGAACCCGGCACGGTCGTGACCTTTGATATTGATAACGCCGTCGGCGGGATCGGCAGTTTCGACTCTTATCTGAGACTCTACGATCAGACAGGGACTGAACAAATCGCGGAGGACGATGACAGCTCGACAAGTTTCGGAGCAGGGGGGAGTCAGAGCCGTCTCGACTCGTTCTTCAGCATCAACCTGGCGACACCGGGCATCTACATCATTCAGGTTGCGCGTTTCTTTAACAACCCGATTCTGGGTGGCGATGATTATACCTTGAATGTAAGTTTCGACGTGCCCGGCGCACCAGCGGGTGGAATTGTAGGCAGCACGCTCGATGGCGGAGAGGGGGATGATCGCCTGAATGGAGGTATCGCAGACGATATCTTGCTTGGGGGGCTTGGCGACGATGTGATTATTGGTGGAGCGGGCGCAGACCAAATCGATGGCGGCGACGGCTCCGATACCATCGCGTTTGATGAAACGAGCACCTTTTTTGAGCGTGTAGGCGGCGCGAATGTTGACCTCTCGGCAGGGACGGCAACCGATACGTTCGGTTTCGCCGATACACTCGTCAGCATCGAAAATGTTGTGGGCTCTGATCTCAACGACAAGATCCAAGGTTCCGATGGCGTCAACACGCTGAGCGGAGGTGATGGTTTCGATGAAATCCTCGCCGGTGGCGGCGATGACACAGTCTATGGCGGTGACGCCACGGATCGACTGTTCGGCGAGGTCGGCAAGGATCGGGTTTTCGGTGATGCCGGCAACGATCTTCTTGCCGGTGGCGACGGCGATGATGGCCTGTTCGGCGGTGCCGGAAATGACCGCATCTATGGTGAGGCTGGAAACGACACCATTCGCGGGGACACAGGAGAAGACTTCCTCGTGGGCAATGGCGGTAACGACGTACTGATAGGCGGTGAGGGCGATGACACGCTCGAAGGTCGCGACGGTGAAGACAGGCTGATCGGGGGGGCTGGGCGCGACTCGCTTGACGGCGATGGTGGCAATGACACTCTCGAGGGAGGCGACGGAGCGGATCTGCTAGCTGGCTCTTTCGGGCGAGACATCTTGTTCGGCGGTGACGGAGACGACCGGGCCTTTGGGGGTGATGCTGCGGACCAGATTTTTGGTGAAGCCGGAGACGATTTCCTCGTCGGCAATGGCGGCGGCGATGTCATAGATGGCGGGATGGGCAACGACAACCTGCGAGGGCGCGAAGGCAACGACTTCCTCTACGGCGGCGAGGGCGCAGACTACATACTCGGCGATACCGGAGACGACTTCCTCGTTGGCAATAGTGGCAACGATTTCCTCGATGGCGGCGCAGGCAATGACAATCTGCGCGGCCGGGATGGGGCCGACCGGCTCTTTGGCGGCGAAGGC
>JBCBGD010000322.1:0-2871 GCA_038527085.1 Pseudomonadota bacterium
CACCGACACCGGCGAGCGCCTGCACTTCACCACCAATTTCCTCTGGATGTGCCAGGGCTACTATGAGCTGGAGCAAGGCTACACGCCGGAATGGCCCGGCATGGAGGAGTTCGAGGGCGAGATCATCCACCCCCAGACCTGGCCGGACGACCTCGACCTGAAGGGCAAGCGCGTCATCTGCATCGGCTCTGGCGCCACCGCGGCGACCTTGGTGCCCAACATCGCTGGCGAATGCGAGCACGTCACCCTCGTGCAGCGCTCACCGACCTATTTCTGGCCGGCGGAAAACCGCAACGAGATGGCCGATGAGCTGCGCCGCATCGGCATTGACGACATGCTCGTCCACAAGATTGCGCGCAAGAAGGCCCTGTTCGACCAGGCTGAGATGACCCAGCGCTGCATCGACGAGCCCGACGCGGTGAAGGCCGAACTGCTCGAAGCGGCCAAGGCCTATCTCGGCGAGGAATTCGACATCGAGACCCATTTCACGCCGAAATACCGCCCCTGGCAGCAGCGCCTGGCCTTCATCCCCGAAGGCGACCTCTTCAAGGGCATCGCTGCGGGCAAGGCCAGCGTCGTGACAGACCAGATCGAGCGCTTCACGGCGGGGGGCCTGCAGATGCAATCGAGCGCGGAGATCGAGGCCGACATCATCATCACCGCCACGGGCTTCAACCTGTCGGTGCTTGGCGGCATCCCGTTCGAGGTCGATGGCGAGCCCGTGAACTTCGCCGACACGGTGACCTATCGCGGCATGATGTTTACAGGCGTGCCGAACATGCTCTGGATCTTCGGCTATTTCCGCGCCAGCTGGACCCTGCGCGTCGACCTGATCGGCGACTTTGTCTGCCGCCTGCTGGACCATATGGACGACAAGGGCGCGCGTCAGGTCGAGGTCGCCCTGCGCGCCGAAGATAAAGGCATGGAGCTGCTCCCCTGGACCGATCCTGACGACTTCAATCCGGGCTATCTCATGCGCCGCCAGCACCTGCTGCCCAAACGCGGCAGCCACCACATCTGGCAGCACACCCAGGACTATTGGCGCGAGCGCGAGGAGATCCCGGAGATCGACCTCGACGCGGAGGAATTCGTCTACAGCTAGATCGGGCGCGGTTCCTGGATCGATTCCAGATACGCCAGCAGGGCATCAATGTCCTGCGGCTCGAACTGGAAGACCGGCATGTCGGGATGGCCGACGATGATGCCTTCGGCCAGAGGCTCGGCCAACGTCTCGATCGGGTATTCCCAGGACAGGCGCCGAAACGGCACGGTTTCCGGGTGCGGGCCCACATCATCGGTGCCGATGGCATGGCATTGCGAGCACATCACCTCCGCCATGGCCCGGCCCTGGCCGAGAAGCTCGGCCTGTGTCGGCTCGCGCGAGTCCAGCATCTCCGGCGAGCACGCCGCCAGAAGACCAATGGAGGCGAGCGATGCGAAAAGTCGAGTGGCCATGTCTGTCTCCCTTTGCGGTGAGACTACACCTGTGTGCAGCCGCTCGCCTCTCCGGGAAACTACGGAGCGCGCGCTAGCGGCGCGGGAAGTAATAGGCCGCCAGCCGATCGGCCAGGTCGCGGCCCTCGGCGGCATAGCGCTTTTCAGCTTCCACCGTGTTCTGGTCGCAATAGGGAAAGCGGCGTTGGGCCTCTGAGAAATTCCCGTTGAAGGCGTCCACCATGGAGCTGCGCAGGGCCCCGCGCTGGGGCGCCTCAAGCGTGAGCAGATCGATCATGTGCTGGCGCCAGTACTGGTCGCCCTCGCCATTGCAAACATAGCGCACCCCATGGGCCGAGCCGAGCACACCGGCGAGCCGCACCGTATCGCGCAGATAGTTCTGATCGCGCATCGGCACGTCGTCCTGCGCCCTTGCCGGGCCGGGAGCCATGAGGCAGGAAACAAGGCCAAGGAGGGCCAGACAATGGGCGATCTGTTTTGCCATGCGGCCACATTCGCGCGCATCGCCGATCGGCTCAAGCCGTTCGCTGACATGCTCTCCCCCCTCACCATGGACGATGCAGGCGCCTTGGCGAGGCCCTGGGGTGGAGACGTGCCCGAGACGCCCGACCTCAGCGTCGTTTATGGCACCCAGGACGCCTATTTCTCGCCCGCCGCGGCGCAATTCTTCCAATACCTGATGGCCGCACCCGCCATCGGCTGGTTCCAGTCCAGCGCGGCCGGCATCGAACATCCTGTCCTGCGCGCCGTGGGGGCGAAGTCCGGCGCGTTTACCTCCAGCCATGAACAAAGTGCGGCGATCGCCGAATGGGTGCTCTGGGCCGGTCTTGACCATTTCCAGAACGGACCCGCACGGCGCGCGGCCCAGGCACGGGGCGAATGGCTGCGCGAGGGCTTCCGCGAGATCGGCGAGACGCGCTGGCTGATCATCGGCTTCGGCCATATCGGTCAGGCCAGTGCGGCGCGGTTGAAAGCCCTCGGCGCCCATGTGACCGGCGTGCGCCGCAGCGTAGGCACCCATCCGGACGCCGACCTCATCATCCATCCACGCGACCTGCCCGTCCAGCTGCCGAACGCCGACGCTGTGCTCCTCTGCCCGCCGCTGACGCCGGAGACTGAAAACATGGCCGATGCGGCCTTCTTCGCGGCGATGCAGCCTGGCGCGCTGTTGCTCAATGTCGGACGCGGCAAGCTGGTTGATGAAGAGGCCCTGCTGGCCGGGCTCGAGACGGGCCGCCCCGGCGCGGCATATCTGGACGTTGTGCGCGAGGAGCCTCTGCCAGCGGGACATGCATTCTGGAGTCATCCTGCTGTCACCCTGACGGCCCACATTTCCGCCAAGACAGACGCCGCCAAGCAGCGCAGCGACGCCCTTTTTCTGGAGAACCTCGAGGCGTTCAGGGGCGGCACGCAGAT
>JBCBGD010000323.1:0-2866 GCA_038527085.1 Pseudomonadota bacterium
GGCCCGGCCACGCCGAGGCTCACGGCCCGCCAGCGCGCGCTTGAGCCGACAAGGCTGATGATCGCCGAAATGATCACCACTAGCGCGGCCGCCGTCGCCGCCAGCCCATCAAAAGGAGGATACCCACTCATTCAGGGAAGATAGGGACCGCGCCAGCCTCCGAACAGGGCTGAAGTCTAGCGTCGCGGGATCGCTGCCCAGTAGTCGAAATCGAGCAGCACCCCTGGCAGGTATTTTCCATCCTCGCCCTTGAGCGGGAAGGCGCTGACATCCTGGTCCTTTGCCGCGACCAGGCGCAGGCGCAGGGCGCCGACCGTGTCGGAGAGTTCGGCTTTGTCGAGCACTTCGCTCCAGGCATAAACCGTCTCGCCCGCAAAGAGCGGCCCGGCATGGGTGCCGGCATTGATGGCCATTATCTCGGCGGCATTGGCCAGGCCATTGAAGCTGAGCGCGCGGGCGATGGAGATCACGACGCCGCCATAGATCAGGCGTTTGCCGAAACGGCTTTCCTTCTGGGCGTGGGCGTCGAAGTGGACCTTGGCCGTGTTCTGATAAAGGCGAGTGGCGATCTGGTGTTCGGCTTCCTCGACCGTCATGCCGTCGACGTGGTTGATTTTCTCGCCGACCTCATAGTCCTCGAAGCGGTGCGTGCTGCCAGCCAGGGCATCGTCCCAGGCTGCGTAGGACCAGCTTGAGCTGAGGCTGTCGCCAGGCACGAAGGGCTGCAGGTCCGGGATCACGGCTTCAGGCGCGGGCGAGGCAGCATCGCGCTTGTGCACCATCACCCAGCGCACATAGCTCATCACTTCTTCGTTTTTCTGATTGAGCCCGCGGGTGCGCACCCAGACGACGCCTGTCTTGCCGTTTGAGTTTTCCTTGCGCCCGATCACCTCGCTGACCGCGCGCAGCGTGTCGCCGGGATAAACGCCAATCGGGAAGCGGCCCTCGGCGTAGCCGAGATTGGCCACAGCATTCAGGGAAATGTCCGGCACGGTCTTTCCGAACACCACGTGAAAGGCGAGCAGCGGGTCCAGCGGCATGCGGTCAAACCCGTTTGCCATGGCGAACTCTGCCGAGCTGTAGATGGCATGGCGCGAGCCTGTCAGCGCGCGGTATAGGGAGATGTCGCCTTCGCTGACGGTCAGCGGCGTCGCGTGGACCAGTTCCCTGCCGACATGGAAGTCTTCGAAATAGTTGCCGGGATTGGATTTGGTGGTGCCCATGGCGCTTGCCCTTGCGCGATTGATGTCTGCGACCGAGCTAAGCTGAGCGGGGCGGGGCGTCAAACGCCTCTAGAGGTCAAAGACAAAGTTGTAGGTCGCGTCAAAGGCGGCATAGACCGCTTCAGCGCCGGGGTGCGCGAGGCCTGCGAGCGTCGGAACCACTACTACCATCAGGACGATGGCGCCCGCCGAACCTGCCAGAAAGCGCGCCTCGGAGCCGGTGAGCACGGCGACGCGCTGCCCAGGCACCGCCCATAGCAAAGGCCAGCCGAACACGAGAAGGGCGGACAGAAGCAAAAGACAGGCGGCGACGGCCAGGATCATGGGAGGGCATCCTTTTCAACAGATGCGCCCTCTTAACCTTGCCCGCCTTTCAGCCGCGTTCGGCCGATTGGTGAAATTTCACCTTTAGCGCGAGTTTATGTCGCGGGAACCGCCCGTATCAGGCGATTTCGAGCAGTTTATCGTTGGGACGGCCAAGAACAGCTTTGCCACCATTGATGCCGATGGGGCGCTGGATCAGCTTGGGCTCTTCAGCCATGGCGGCGAAGACCGCATCGTCATCGGCGTCCTCGGCAAGGCCGAATTTCTCGGCATCTTTCGGGCGCAGGAAAGCGCGCGGACCCTCTCCCATTTTCTTGGCGATGTCGCGCAGCTCATCTTCACTGAGGCGCGAGCTTGCGTTCATGTATTTGCGGATTTCTGGCTCGATGCCGTTCTCCTGAAGCAGGGCGAGGCCCTTCTTGGACGAACCGCAACCGGTGTGATGGATCAGGACGTAGGCCATGGGATGCTCCGCTTCGATTTTTGGTGACTTGAACCGGAACTAGATGAGCCGTCCGCCGCGAAAAGGGCCCGCAGTCTATCCCACACCTTATCCGACCGGGTTCGCGACGCGCATATACTTCCGGCCATGGACGCCCTCCGTGATCCTTTCTCCCGGGTGCACCCGATGTTCTGGCCGGTTCTGTGGTTGAGTCTGCGCGCTTTTGTGCGCTGGACCCGCCGCATGATCGATCAGGGCCACGGCTATGGCGGGCTGGAGATTGAGATCACCTGGTATGGCTGGATCCATGTCCGCGCCATTGACCTCTCCGAAGCCGGCAAGGACTTCCGCCGGCATATGGCGGGGGCAGCCTTCGAGGGTGGGTGGGCTGTCCTGCACCGCGCTTCGGGGCGGATTGAAAGGCTCATGGCCTATGATCAGACCGCAGACCCCTGCGCAGGCAGGGGCCCATGGACCACCCGCGCAACCTGTGCGCTCCCGGCTACCAATCGTCCGCAGATTCCTGCCTTCGCAGGTATCTGCGGAGACTTTGGAACATGTCGCCAAAGCCGAGGAACTGGCCCGCCCTCTGCCCTCGCCCCTCTCCCGCTCGCCGGGCGAGGGGCCGTCCTGACATTCTCCAACAGCCCCAACTCCCCGCCTCGCGCGGGCGCCGGTGCTGGCGGGTATGAAAGCGCAGGACGACCGCGTCAGTGCCCCGGTGTTCAGCCCGCAGACACGGCGGGTTTCGGTCCGCGGCGTCTTCGGCGGCGCTTCTGGCCGCCTTCGCCCGCGGGCTTGCCCTGGCCCTCGGCTTTGCGCTGGCCCTGTCCGCGATGGCGGTTTCCGCCACCACCACCGCCGCCGCGCCGACGCC
>JBCBGD010000324.1:0-2861 GCA_038527085.1 Pseudomonadota bacterium
GAAGTTGAGCGTCAGCATCCGTATTCGGAATGGGCAAGGCGCGCCACGCTCATGACGGCATTCGCGCACTATCGCGCACGCCAGTACGATGACGCCGTTGGCGTGGCCCAGCGCTACATCTCTCTTCACCCTGGCACGGAGGGGGCCGCTTACGCCTACTACCTGGTCGGCGTGAGCTATTTCGAACAGATCGTGGATGTGGGCCGTGACCAGAAGACGACCGAACTGACCCGCGCCGCCCTGACCGATGTCGTGCGGCGGTTCCCGGAGTCCGAGTACGCCAAGGACGCCGCGCTGAAACTCGACATGGTCCGCGACCAACTTGCCGGAAAAGAGATGGAGATCGGCCGGTGGTACCTGCGCCGCAACGAGCACCTCGCGGCGATCAACCGGTTCCGCACCGTCGTTGAAGACTATGACGGCACCAGCCACGTGCCAGAGGCGCTTCACCGGCTCGTGGAATCGTATCTGTCGGTCGGGCTGCGCGGCGAGGCGCAGGCTGTGGGCGCGACGCTGGGATACAACTTTCCCAATAGCGACTGGTATGAAGACACCTACGCGCTGCTGACCAGTGAAGGCATCGCCGTGAAGGGTGAGCAGCCACGCGAAGGCTGGTTGTCGCGCATTTTCTGACGGGCCACATTCCAGGCTTGTTCTTATTTTGTTCTAGTGCTATGCGGGGCGCATGATTGGTGCGATCTCGCTGCGAAACTTTGTTCTGATCGACCGCCTGGACCTTGAGCCGGGCACAGGATTTATTGCGCTTACCGGTGAGACCGGTGCGGGCAAGTCGATCATTCTGGATGCGCTCGGTGTGGCCCTTGGCGGCGCAGCCGAGCGCCGATTTATCCGGAAGAGACAGTCACAGGCGAGTGTGTCGGTGGGCTTTGCGCTCGCGGCTGACCACTCCGTCTGGGCAGTCCTGTTCGAGAACGGTGTGGAGGCGGACCCAGGCGACCTCCTGACCATCAAGCGGGTCATTCGCGAGACAGGTCCTGCGCGCAGTTTCATCAATGATCAGCCTGTAGGCACGCGCCTGTTGCGCGAAATTGGCGAGGCTGTCGTGGAGATCCACGGGCAACATGCGGCAAGCGCGCTGCTCAGGCCATCGGCCCACCGCGAGCTTCTTGACCAGTACGCGGGACATGCAAAGGAGTTGGACGCATGCAGTGTGGCCTGGACCCAGCTTCAATCTATCCGCGAGGAGGCCGCGTCCCTTCGGCTGAGCGATGCCGAGCGCCGCGAGGAACTCGCAGAGCTTGAGACCGAGATTGCGAGTCTGAGAGAGCTGGCGCCGGCGCCTGGCGAGGCAGAGGCGCTCTCGGCGAAGCGTACACGGCTCATGCAGGCCGAGCGGGTCGGTGGCCAGCTTGGCGTGGTCACTGAATCGCTGGCCAGCGCCGATGTGGCAGGCATACTTGGGCGCGGGGCCAGGGACCTGGAACACATTGCGAAGCTGCCTGGGTTTGAAGAAAGCGAGGATGGCGCCGAGGCAAAAACCGCTGCAGAAGCGCTGGAGCGAGCCCTGATTGAAATTCAGGAAGCCGAGCGCGCATTGGCGGCGCTTGGAGCGGTGACCCTGGAAGATCCGAGCGCGCTCGAGGCGGCCGAGGCGCGCCTGTTTGCCCTGCGTGCGGCCGCACGGCGCCACGGCGTAGAGCCCGACGCGCTGGCGGGCATCCTCGAAGCGTTTGAAGACCGGTTTGCAATGCTCGATCGCGCAGGAGCGCATCTTTCTGAAATCGAGGCGCGCGAGCGCGAGGCCTTGGCGCGATGGCACGCAGCGGCCCAGACTGTGAGTGACGGCCGCAAGGCCGCTGCCGCTCGATTGGAAAGTGCAGTGAAGGCTGAACTCGCGCCGCTGAAGCTTGAGCGAACGCGCTTTCGGGTCGCGATCGAAGACCTTGCGGAAGACCGCCAGGCAGGTGCGGGCAAGGACAGCGTGCAATTCGAGGTCGAAACGAATTCCGGATCTGGGTTCGGTCCCCTGACGAAGATCGCTTCAGGCGGAGAGCTGGCGCGCATATCGCTTGCCTTGAAATGCGCGCTTGCAGACACAGGCGCTGCCAGCGTCCTGATCTTCGATGAAGCAGATCAGGGCGTCGGCGGAGCCGTGGCCGCAGCGATCGGCGAGCGCCTTGCCCGTCTGGGCCAGTCCCGTCAGGTGTTTGCGATCACGCACAGCCCGCAAGTCGCCGCCGCAGGATCACAGCAATGGTCTGTCTCGAAAACCGCGCCGCGCAAGGGCCTTGCGCGCACACAGGTGAACGGTCTGGACAGCGAGGCGCGAACTGAGGAGATTGCGCGCATGCTGGCGGGCATCGAAGTCACGCCAGAAGCGCGCGCTGCAGCTGAGCGGCTCTTGGAGGACACATGCAGGGCCAACCCACACGCCGGAAGGACGTCGCGCAGCTGAGCGAGGATGAGGCGCGCGAAGAGCTTGAGCGCCTGGCCGGGGAAATCGCAAGGGCCGATGCGGCCTATTACAAGGAAGATGCGCCGGAGATCTCAGACGCCGAGTACGACACTCTGCGCGCACGCAACGCGGCCATAGAGGCGCGGTTTCCTGACCTGAAACGATCAGACAGTCCGAGCGAACAGGTCGGCGCCGCGCCAAGTACCACCTTTGCCAAGGCGCGCCACGGCACGGCCATGTTGTCCCTCGACAATGCGTTCAGCGATGAGGACGTGGCTGACTTCATTGCTCGGGTAAGGCGGTTTCTGGGGCTTGGTGAGGCCGAAACGGTAGTCGCCACAGCCGAGCCGAAAATCGATGGGCTTTCGCTCAGCCTGACCTATGAAGATGGCCAACTCGTGCGTGCCGCCACGCGCGGCAATGGCCAGGTGGGCGAAGACGTGAC
>JBCBGD010000325.1:0-2852 GCA_038527085.1 Pseudomonadota bacterium
CTATCTCCCCGGCAGAATGCAACAACTACATCGTCAACGCCGGCTATGCTTCCGCTGAAACTTAAGGTGCTCTAGGCTCCGTTTCATTCGGACAAGATTTCTTGGTCGGCCAAGGCTGTGGCTACTTCTTTTCAGCTAACGTCAGCTCCAATGAAATCACTCAGCTGGCGTCACTGCTCGGCTTGGAGGATCCGTTAGAACTCGAGTTCTAATTTCTGCCTAGCCGCCGAGAGCAGTCGTTAGAAATTGAGGTGTGTATGGCAGATAAGGGCCAGGCTTCAGCCGATCTCATGGAGCATATCCCCCTCCGTCCCTCAAGGCTCCACCACGTTGAACCAGAAGTCTGGGGTCTCGAGGCTGTCGAAAAGGGCTGAGACGGCGTTGTTTTCGCCGTCGATTTTCATGCGCTGTGTCAACATGAGGCGCGGGGCGCCGACTTCGCGCAGGACCAGGCGGTTGAAGTCGGCCCGGCTGATCGTGACCGTGGCAGCTGGGTCGCTGGCCGCGGTAAGGCGCGGGACGAGGACCGCCTCGCCGACCAGCAGCGACACCGTCTCTCTCGTGTCAGTGAACTCGAATTGCACGGCAAAGGGTTCGCGCTCCAACAGCTCAGGATTGTAGCGCGCGGCCAGCGCGTCGAAGAGGTCGAGGCTTGGCACGGCGGCGAGGAAGTCGGCATTGCCGAGGCCCGGGTCACCCACATCGGGCAGCCCGGCGCGCAATTCCTGCGCCGCGGTGAGGAAATAGCTGCGCCAGGCCCCGCTTTCGGCCTGGAATCCGATCTGCTCATAGCTCGCCGCCAACCAGTCGCGCGCTGATTCATTGCCCGGCTCGGCGAAGACGACGTGGTTGAAGAGCTCCGCCGCCCAGCGATAGTCGCCCGCGCCGAAGGCGTCCCGCCCGCGCGCGATCACAGCGCCCGCCCCGCCCATGGCTTCGACATAGCGCCCTGCGGTCTTATCATCGGGCAGGGCGTAATAGTCGGCCGGCACACCGCTCCACCAGCCGAAATAGTGCTGGTAAACCGCCTTGGCGTTATGATTCAGCGTGCCGTAATAGCCGCGCGTGTCGAAGGCCTCGGCCTGGAAACCGGGCTCGGAAACCGCCTCTGCGGCTTCGAACTGGGACGCGCCGGCATTGGCCCGGCGCAGGGTCTGGTCGTGCACATAGCGATAGATGTCGCGCTGGCCTTCCAGGAAACGGGTGATGTTGCCCGTGCCCCAGGTCGGCCAGTGGTGGCTGGCGAAGACGATGTCGCTTTCGGCGCCATATTCGGCCAGCACATAGTCGATGGCCCGGCTCCAGGCGAGGGCGTCGCGCACCTTTGCGCCCCTTGGCGTGAGCACATTGTGAAAGGTGGCGGTGGCGACTTCCGCTGTGCAGAGCGCGCGCATCTCCGGCAGGTAGAACATGAACTCTGCAGGCGCTTCGGTGTTGGCCGCGTCTATGAATTCAAACGTCACCCCGTCAATCACGCGCCGCGTGCCGCGCCCTGAGATCTCCTCGGTTGGCAGGATCAGGCTGATCGTGCCATTGGGCAGGCCGGGGCCGAGGCCGGAGCCCACATGGGCCGTCTCTGAGCGCGCCAGCGTGTTGCCGAACATCAGCGTGGCGCGCCGGGACATGTGGTTGCCCGCGATCAAATTCTCGGCCACAGCATTCTCGGAAAAGCCGATGGGCGCGAGCACGGGCACGCCGCGCGCTTCGATCTCGTCCTCGTCGATGATGCCCCGCGCGCCGCCAAAATGGTCGGCATGGGAGTGGGTGTAGAGCATGCCCGTCACGGGCCGCTCACCCAGCGTGTCGTTGACCAGCTTTAAGGAGGCCGCTGCCGTCTCGTTCGCAGTCAGCGGGTCGACCACGATCCAACCCGTCTCGCCCTCGATGATGCTCATCACCGAGAGATCATAGCCGCGCACCTGGTAGATGCCGTCGCCGACCTCGAAGAGACCGTGTTTCGCCGCAAGACCCGACTGGCGCCAGAGAGACGGGTTCACCGTGTCGGGCGCCTCGCCCTCCAGGAAATCATACTGCGGGATGGCCCAAACCACGCCGTCATCGGCGTTGCGGATGGCGTCGGCCTCGATCGCGGCGAGGAAACCGCGCGCGGCGTCTTCCCGGTCGCTGGGTTCATCCAGAGGCAGGCGCTCAGCAACGGCGGCATTGGCCGCGCGGGTCGCCTCGGTCGCCGTGCCAGGCTCCGGCAGGCTGACCGGGGTAGACCCGGGGAAGGTGGCAGGCTCTGACGGCGTCTGCGTGGGCTCACTCTGCCCACAGGCTGCGAGCAGTGCCAAGGCACAGGTGGCCCCCATCCATCGATTGCGCATCTGTTCCTCCCAGAACGGCTTTGTCGTTATGGGAGTAAGTTTCGCGGGCGCGGCGCGCCCTGTCCAGCGCTTCCCCAAGGGCCACCGTCAGGCAAGATCGGCTTATTCGGGGCCAGGCAGGCCATAGAGACCCGCCACATCAGCTGGAACCGCGGACATGTCGATGGCGATGCCGCGCGCTGCGCCCAGGCGCCCGACGATCGCGCCGATCTCATCGGGCCGCGCCGCGTTCTCCTCGCGCACCGCCATGGCGACGGCATCGAAGAAATCGCCGAACTCGCCCTCTGACGTGCCGAGCAACAGGATCGCGTCGTCTTGGGTGTCGTTCCAAAAGGCGTGCTGGCCGCCGCGGGGGAGCATGACGAAGCCGCCCGCGCCGATGGTGCGGCGCTCTTCGCCCGCCATGAAGGTGATGCGGCCCTCGCGGACATAGAAGAACTCGTCTTCATAGGCGTGGGTGTGGGGCGGCGCGCCCGCCGTGCCCGCGGGCACCTCGATCTCGAAGAAGCTCATCGCGGCCTCGTG
>JBCBGD010000326.1:0-2848 GCA_038527085.1 Pseudomonadota bacterium
CAAGGAAGACCTGCTGCCCGGCGTCACCATGAGCCTGTCAGCGATGACGTCCCACGCCCTGCTGCAACAGCGCGGATACACCCTCAACCCGTTTTGAGGGCGCCTACCGCTTAGGCCAGCTCTATCATCACCTCGTCGGCGGCGACGCTGTCACCTGCGGCCACATTCACGGCCTTCACAGTCCCGTCGGCCTCGGCGCGGATGATGTTCTGCATCTTCATGGCTTCGACCACGCAGACCGCCTCGCCCTCTTTCACTTCCTGACCGGCGGCCACGTCCACGCTGACCATCAGGCCCGGCATGGGCGAGACGATAAGCTTGGACATGTCGGGCTTTTCCTTCTCAGGAAGCCTCTGGTGGAAGTCTGCCAGGGTCGGTGTGCAGACCAGCGCGGTGGTCGCCACGCCGCGATGGCGCAGCTCAAATCCTTCGGTGCGATCCGAGAACTTCACGGCGAAAGGCTCACCATTGAGCACACCCTCGACAAGGTGGCTTCCTGGCATCCAGCCCGAGACCAGCGTGTGTTTCTCGCCGCCCTCGAGCGTGATCGTCGCGGCGCCATCATCACGCTCAATGTGCACCGGGTGATATTCATCGCCAAGGATCACGACCCAGTCCTGACGCGGCGCGCCGGGGGCCGACAATCGGCCTGACACCAACGCGGCGCGCTCGCTGAAGACGCCGTGCAGGAACGCGGCCGTGCAGATCAGAAGCTTGCGCTGAAACTCTGTTGCTGGAACGCCTTGGAAGCCTTCAGGGAACTCGTCCTTGATGTAGGCCGTGGTGATGTCGCCAGAGCGGAACCGCGTCTCGTCCATGACAGCAGCGCAGAAGGGGATGTTGTCGCGAATGCCTTCGATGTGAAACCGGTCCAGCGCGGCGGCCTGGGTGTCCAGGGCCGTGTCGCGGTCTTTGCCATGGGTCACGAGCTTCGCGATCATGGGATCGTAGAACATCGAGATCTCGTCGCCCTCGCGCACACCGCTGTCGACGCGCACGGTGCCTTCGCCGAGCGGACCTTCAGGCGTGGCATGGAAGCGCGTCAGCCGGCCGATGGATGGCAGGAAGTTGCGATAGGGATCTTCGGCATAGACCCGGCTCTCGATCGCCCAGCCATCGATCTTCAGGTCTTTCTGCTTGAGGCTGAGCTTCTCGCCCGCCGCCGAGCGCAGCATCTGCTCGACCAGATCCACGCCGGTGATCATTTCTGTCACGGGATGTTCCACCTGCAGGCGGGTGTTCATCTCCAGAAAGTAGAAGCTCTTGTCGACGCCGGAAGCCACGAACTCCACCGTGCCGGCGCTGTCATAGTTCACCGCCTTGGCCAACGCGACGGCCTGCTCGCCCATCTTCTTTCGCGTCGCCTCGTCCAGCAGGGGGCTCGGGGCCTCCTCAAGCACTTTCTGGTTTCTGCGTTGGATCGAGCATTCGCGCTCAAACAGGTGGACCACATTGCCGTGCTTGTCGCCCATCACCTGAATTTCCACGTGGCGCGGATTGAGGATGAACTTCTCGATGAAGGTCCGGTCGTCGCCGAAGGACGCTTTCGCCTCGGCGATCACTGCCGGGAACCCCTCCTCCACATCGCGGTCATCATAGGCCACGCGGATGCCCTTGCCGCCCCCGCCGGCAGACGCCTTGATCATGACGGGATAACCGATCTCGTTGGAGATCTTCACCGCTTCCTTGGTGTCCTTGATCAGGCCCATATGGCCCGGCACGGTGGACACGCCGGCTTCAGCGGCGAGCTTCTTGGAGCTGATCTTGTCGCCCATCGCCTCGATCGCATGGGCGTTCGGCCCGATGAAGACGATGTCCTCGGCTTCAAGGCGTTTGGCGAATTCAGGGTTCTCTGAGAGGAAGCCGAAACCTGGGTGGACGGCCTGCGCACCGGTCTGCCTCACCGCATCGACGATCTTGTCCATAACGAGATAGCTCTCGGCGGCCGGCGGCGGGCCGATATGCACCGCCTCATCAGCCATCTCCACCGCCATGGAGCCTGCATCGGCATCGGAGTAGACAACCACGGTCTTCACGCCAAGGCGCCGGCACGTCTTGATCACGCGCACAGCGATTTCGCCCCGGTTTGCGATGAGGATCTTGTCAAACATGGGCCCAGTCCCGCCTTGGAATGCTTTGTCTATCTGATCAGGGACTTAAGCGGGGGCGCGAAGCTTGTCCAGAATGCCCTCAGGAGAGGTCCGCGCCTGCGGGCAGATCGCTGCCGACACGCAGGAAAATCTCCAGGCTGAGTGTCTCTCCTGGCGCGAGGTCCCGCAGGCCAAGCAATCCAGGATCATCAAAATTGACCGCATTGGGCAGGTGCGTGAGAGGCTCGACGCAGACGAAGTCCGCATTCTCTGGATGAAAAACCGTTAGGAAGCGCGCCTCTGGGCCTGCCGAAATCTCGACACTTCGCCCATTGGGATAGCGCAAAGCTGCATTGGGGTCTTCCCAGTCGAAGCTGTGGTCGATCGAGACAGCACCGACATCGATCCCCCGTGAAGGATCGAGGGCCGCATCCGGGCTTCGGGCCGTATCAGCTGTCGCGCCTTCGCGCTTTGCGACCCAGATGTCGCCCGTCGCGCCTTTCAATGTGCTGCCCGCGGCGGGAAAATACGGATGCCAGCCGAGGCCTGCGGGCATGGCCGTCTCGCTTGTATTGGTCACGGTCATGGTGAGCGAGAGCGCGCCCGTTTCCAAAGCCTCAAACCTCTGGCGGGCCAGAAACGTCCACGGCCACCATCCAGCCTCGCTGACGAGATTGAGGTCCAGCCGCTCAGGGCGGGTCGCGTCCGCCCGCCACTCAGATTGCCAGCCCGTGCCATGGATCGCATGGAACTCCGGC
>JBCBGD010000327.1:0-2817 GCA_038527085.1 Pseudomonadota bacterium
CAAAAAACTGACCCTGCACCGCTTCGCATCGCACCCTTGTAATGGCCTGCGCGATCAGGACCTGTCTTGCACAAGCGGCCAGCCATGGTTCACGGGGCCATGGCCTCGCCCAAAGCCTGGCGCCGTCTCGATCGCCTTGATCAGATAGTCACGCGCGGTCTCCACAGCCTCCGGCATCGGCTTTCCAAGGGCGAGATGGGCGGCAATGGCGCTGGCAAGCGTACAGCCTGTACCGTGGGTGCTGGTCGTCTCGATGCGGGGACTCTCGAAGATCCACTCGCCATGGTGGGTCTGGAGCACATCGGTGACACGGGCCTCGCTAATGTGCCCGCCCTTGACCAGCGCGCCCAGAGCGCCGCGCTCAAGCAGGGCTTCTGCCGCGCGCCTCTGGCCGTCGACGGTCTCGACCGCCTTGCCGGTGAGGATTTCGGCTTCCGGCGCATTCGGCGTCACCAGCGCCGCGCCAGGGATCAACTCGGCGGCCAGCGCATCAGTCGCGGCGCGCTCGACCAGCCGGTCGCCGCTGGTGGCCACCATGACCGGGTCGATCACGCGCTGGGCCGCCGGCGCGCGCTCGGACAGGGTCTCGGCCACCTGCTCGATCAGCAGGGGATCGGCCAGCATGCCGGTCTTGATCGCATCAGCGCCGATGTCGCCAAGCGCGGTGCTGACCTGGCCGAGGACCACATCGCGGGGGATGGGAAACACGCCATGCACCCCCGTCGTGTCCTGAACGGTGATCGCGCTGATCGCGGTCATGGCATAACCGCCGCTCGCCGTGATCGCCTTGATATCGGCCTGAATGCCCGCCCCGCCGGAATTGTCCGAACCAGCGATCACAAGCACCCGGCCGCGGGGCAGGTCGCTCATCCGCAGACCTCGACATATTCCTCGGTCAGGAATTCGTAGGAACAGGAATAGTTGGAATCGATGAAGCAATAGAAGCCATCGCCGCTCGGCCGGCAGGCGCAATCGGCATGCTGGACATTCAGCTGCAGCTCGCGGAACTCGCTGCTGCCCGCAATGGTCCGGCAATAGCGCTCGGCGTCTTCTTCATAGTTGACCTTGGCCTGGGCGCAGGCCGCGGCCTCGGTGGCATGGATCAGGCTTTCACTGTCCAGAGCATCGGACTGAGAGCTCGCGCGGAAGACCTGGCCGATCGGCATGGGATTGGGCTTCCAAGCCGGACGCATTTCGCCCTCGCAGAGCGGCAGAATCTCTTCGCGCACGCGCTTGGCGTAATAGCCCTGCGGGAAGCTGCGCAGGAAATCCTGGTAGTCCGTTTTCAGGCGCGTTTCCTGGGCGGCGAGGAACAGGGTCTCCTCGGCCTCCGAAGGTGCCGTGATCGCTGGCGCTGTGCCTGCCGAAGCAGAGCCGGAGCCCGGCCCAGTCTGCGCCGATGGTTCCGGCGTGCGCTGATCGCCAAAGAGGAATACGCCAGCACCGCCCGCCATGACGAGAAAGACGAGCCCGACCAGAATCGGCACAAACGGCAGACCGCGTTTGCGCTGCGGCTTTTCAAGGCCCGCGATAGGTTTCCCGTCGAGCACGGCGCGAACGCTCTCGATGAAGAAGTCCCAGTGCGGATCTTCAATGTCGCCGTCCCAGTCGATGAGGTCGGCAAACTGGATCAGCCCAAAGCCAAGCGGTGGTTCGACATCGTCGATACGCACAGGCACAAGCGCGCCGCGCGACTTGCCGACATTGGCTTCTTCCTTCACCCAGGGCGCGTCGATCGAGTCATCAGACCACACCGCAACCACGGCCTTTGCGGCGTCGAGCTCGCGCTGGATTTCCTGGTCCCAACTCGTGCCGGGCGCGATGCCGTGGTCCCACCAGACTGTGAAGCCTTCAGCGCGCAGCCCCTCAACGATGCGCACGACCCGGCCGGCATCCTCTTTCTTGTAGGAGATGAAAATGTCCGCCATGGCGCGTCCTCCACTCAGGCTGCCCTCAGACTGTCTAGCTTATCTGTCGGTTTCTTCCAGAGGGAGGCTGGTGTCGAACTCGATCCGGAAAAACCGGTTCGGTCGGGCCATCTCATAGGCCAGAAGGCTATCTCCAGGCCGCACCTCCATCGCCCAGGTGTTGGCTTTCGAAACGGGGATGCCTTGGGCGTCAAACAGGTCCTGGGTGTCTTGGCTGGCGGGGAATTCCTGCCGCGCCCCCGACGCCATGTAAGCCGAGCTGTAGCCACCATAATTTGATATCGCGTCGGGCGTGCCATCTTCGTGAAGGTGGCGATGGCGCAACTCCAGGCCGCCTTCCGCAACTCTGCTGATGATCCAAGTGCGGGACGTGTCCTCGCCAACCACCAGCGGCATCTGGATTTCATCGCGTTCGCACCTCGCCACGCTGACAGTAATAAGCTGGGCGCGCCAGTCTGCATCTTCCTCGTCTGTGCTGACGATTTCGCCTGCAAACGACTGCCCACATAGCTCTTGAAGCCGCGAGAAGAATTCGTCTTCAGGGCCACCAAGGGTGCAGGCCGACAAGAAAAACAGCAGAGCGGTGGAAACGAAAATGCGCATTGGGGAACCGTAGCTGAGAGACGGCCGGAAACCTATCCCAATTCACCCGCTGCGGGATGACTCAGGCTGGGGGCTCCCAGTCCTCGGGCGTTTCGACTGGAACCGGGGTGGACAGGTCAAACCGCATGCCTCGCTCGCTGGCAATGCGCTGGACATGGTAGATGAAGGCCGCGCCTTCATCTGCAAATCCCAGCGTCCAGACATTCTGGGTCGACAACATGATGCGCTTTTCCTCGAACGCAGCACGGGATTCTTCGTCAATGGGAAAAATCTGAATCATGGCGTC
>JBCBGD010000328.1:0-2812 GCA_038527085.1 Pseudomonadota bacterium
CTCTCCATCGCCGACTCGCTCGCTCGCCTTCCCGGCGTCACGGCCCAGCGTGTGCGCGGTCGTTCGCAGCAGATCTCGATCCGCGGCCTTGGCCCGGATTTCTCGCTCGCACTTCTCAACGGCCGCGAGATCGTTTCCGCAGGCAACAATCGCGGCGTCGAGTTCGACCAGTTCCCATCGGAGCTCATCAGCCAGGGCGTGGTCTACAAGACCCCTGACGCAACCCTTGCCGCCACAGGCATCGCTGGCGCCGTGGACCTGCGCACCGTGCGCCCGCTCGACTACACCGAGCGCCGCATCAACCTGTCGGGCAAGTATGTCTACAATGACAGGGGCGATCTGAACCCAGACTTTGACGACAATGGCTATCGCCTGTTTGGGTCTTTGATCGACCAGAACGCCGATGGCACCATTGGCTGGTCCCTTGGCGTCACGTTCCAGGACAACCCAACACAGTTCACCTCCCGTGAACTGAAGACGGGCAATTTCCAGACGGGAATCGATCCCGGGACCGGGCTGGCCTATCCAGACGACAACCCGCGTACCGGTGTTGTTTCCCGCGAATTCAAGCGTACGTCGGTAGCCGGTACACTGCAGTTTGAGCCAACCGACCGCTTCTCTGCCACGATTGATGCGTTCTACACCGACACAGAAGACAGCGGCATCTTCCGCGGTGTCGAAACACCGATCGCGAGTTGGTCCTCAACCCAATTCCAGGGCACGACGGGCACAAGCGGCTTTGCGGATGCGGCAACCTACAACAATGTCACGACTTTCCTGCGGACAGACACCGAAGGCAACGAAGCAGAAATTTGGGCGCTTGGCCTAAACACGACTTACGAAGTGTCTGACCGCCTGCGCCTGACAGGTGACTTCTCCCGCTCGACGCTCGATCGCAACGACATCGACTATGAGTCCTATGCCGGCACGGGCTTTGCGGGCGCAGGTCCGACCGATACCCTCGGTTTCGGGTTTGACGATGACGGTCGCTATCAGATCCGTGCAGGTCTCGATTACACAGATCCAGGCGTGGTCCTGCTGACCGATCCTGGCGGCTGGGGCCAGGTTGGCTTTATCAAGGAGCCACAGGTCGAGGATGAGCTTGATCAGCTGCGTGGTGAGGCCGAATATGACCTCGAAAACAACTTCATCTCCGGCCTTGTTGGCGGTGTGTTGCTGACCAACCGCGAGAAGACCTTCGACTCCAACGAATCCTTCATCCGCGCCGGTGATGCCTGGGTAGACGGATCACTCGCGATCCCAACCAACCGCATCGAGGGATCAACCGACTCCGACAGGATCGGTTTGGATATCATCGCCTATGATCCAAGCAGCTTCCTGACGGATGGCACCTACAACCTGGACAAGGCGACCTTCGACACCGAATGGCAGATCGAAGAAGAGATCGTCACACTCTACGCGATGGCCAACATCGACAGCACGTTCAATGGCGTGCCCGTGCGCGGCAACTTCGGCGTACAATATGTCGACACCACCCAGAAATCGACGGGTACGGTAAACCTTGGCGACACGCAGTCTCTGCAAACGGTGGAAGAAAGCTATGACAACTTCCTGCCGAGCCTGAACCTCAGCTTCGAAGTGGCGGACAGCACGTTCATCCGCCTTGCTGCGGCACAAACGATCACCCGGGCGCGCCTCGATGACCTGGCTGCAAACCAAAATTTGGGCACCAATCCCAACGTTTGCGTCGACACGGACGCCGACCAGTTGCCGGATTCCCAAGTTGCGCCAGTGACGCCAGCCAGCACCTGTTTCGATCTTGGAGGCGGCAATCCTTTTCTGCAGCCCTACCAGTCGACCAGCTACGATCTGGCGTTCGAGCGCTACTTTGACGACACGACCGCGGTTGCCGTGGCCCTGTTCCACAAGGATCTCAGCGACTGGGTCGAGAACAATCCGTCCCTGGTGGATGGCAGCCAGACGATCCGCGCCGCTGGTCTGGGTGCCTTCCTGGATGCCAATCCTGACGTGGCACTCACGCGCCTGAACGGTCAGGAGAATATTGCCGACGGAACAATCACGGGTATCGAAACCACCCTGCGTCTTGGCCTCGATCGCTTCCTGCCAGACTATCTGGAAGGCTTCGGTGTTAACGCCAGCTACACCTATGCTGACGCTGAAATCGAGTTCAATGGCGAGACGATTGACATCCCGGGTTACTCCGAGACGGTCTGGTCTGGCGACATCTACTACGAGAACTATGGCTGGCGGAACCGGATCAGTGTCCGCAACCGTGGGGAGTTCCTCTCTGAAGTGCCGCTGTTCGATGGTGGACTTGTCGGCGCGCAGGCTCAGGAAGAGACCATCGTCGACCTTCAGATCGGATATGACTGGGACGAAGGTCCACTCGAAGGCTTCGGTGTGAACTTTGAGGTGTTCAACCTCACCGATGAGCCCTTCGTCACTGAGGACACTGATAACTTTACGGAAGCAGCGCCAGCGACTGTCACCTTCCCAAGCCGTCACGAGCTCTACGGCACGACCTACAACCTCACGGTCACCAAGTCCTTCTAGGGGCCGCGGACGAACTTCCTCCAAACTGGGGCCCGCTCATTCGTGAGCGGGCCTTTTTTACTCCGTTCCCGTATGGCTTCGCTCAGATCGACAGCGCTCAGGGCTGTTTTGTCCTCTCGCGCCTGAGTTGGCCTCTGTTAGGACTGATCACATGACCCACGCACCCATCGAAAATGTCGTCATTGTCGGCGGCGGCACGGCTGGCTGGATCGCGGCGGCGGCGATGTCGAAGCTGCTGCCCCAATCCATCAACATCACGCTGGTCGAGTCTGACGAG
>JBCBGD010000329.1:0-2772 GCA_038527085.1 Pseudomonadota bacterium
CGCTAATCCGGCCATCCGCCGTTGAAGAACTCTTCGAAGCCGTCGAGCGCGGAACGGCGGTAGGCGTGCTCGGTTTTCACGCAGCAGACCCGGGCGCTTACGGGCGCTTGATTCTCAGCCCTGAAGGGGGTCTGTCCAAGATTGTCGAAGCGAAGGACGCCAATGAAAGCGAGTTGGCAGTCGACCTCTGCAATTCGGGCGTCATCGCAGCGTCCACCAGCGCGCTGTTCGACCTCCTCCAATCGGTGACGAACGAGAACGCCAAGGGCGAATACTATCTGACAGATGTTGTGGGTCTGGCGGCCGAAGCAGGTGGTAATAACCTTGTCGTGGTTTGCGATGAAGCCGATGTGCTCGGCGTCAATTCCCGGGCCCAATTGGCAGATGCCAATGCCGCCTTTCAGGATCGTATACGCGCAGAGTTCATGGGAAACGGCGTGACCCTCGTGGCGTCGGACACAGTCTTCTTCAGCCACGACACCAAGATTGGCAGGGATAGCATTATCGAGCCAAACGTCGTGTTTGGGCCTGGTGTAGACGTCGCCCAAGAGGTTCACATCAAGGCATTTTCGCATTTGGAAGGCGCGGTGATCCAGAAAGGCGCCGTCATTGGGCCTTATGCACGTCTTCGCCCGGGAACCGAGATAGGCGAGAAAGCCAAGGTGGGGAACTTCGTCGAGACCAAGAACGTCGAGCTTGGCCGCGGGGCAAAGATCAACCACCTATCCTATGCAGGTGACGGATCAATCGGCGAGGATGCAAACATCGGCGCAGGCACGATTTTCTGCAATTACAACGGCTTCGAAAAGAACAGAACAATAATTGGCGCCGGCGCATTCATCGGTTCCAATTCGGCCCTTGTCGCGCCTGTCAGGATCGGAGCCGGCGCCTATGTCGGCTCGGGCAGCGTGATTACCAAGGATGTCCCGGCTGAAGCCTTGGCCGTCGCGCGTGGTCGCCAGATCAAGCGTGAGGGATGGGCAGTAAGCTACCGTGCCTCCATGACAGCGAAGAAGGAGGCCCGCAATGGCGAATGAGCTTGAAAAGCGCAATGCTGCCAACGCAGCGATGGAGTTTGTCGAAGATGGCATGACCCTTGGGCTGGGCACCGGATCAACGGCTAAATATTTCGTTGAGATGGTCGCTGAGGAGGTCGCCGATGGCCTTGTCGTTCGCTGCGTCCCCACAAGCGAACAAACCCGTCAGCTTGCCTTGTCCCATGGCGTGCCACTGGTGCCGATAGACCAGGTTGATCGCATCCATCTCACGGTCGATGGCGCCGACGAGATCGACGGCGCAGGGAACTTGATCAAGGGCGGCGGCGCAGCACTCCTGCGCGAAAAGATCATTGCATCGGCCAGCGACCACATGGTCGTGATCGCGGATCCGTCAAAGCAGGTCGAGAGGCTCGGCGCTTTCCCCTTGCCGGTCGAGGTGACCCCGTTCGGCTTCACCATTACAGCAAAACAGGTCTTCGATGCTCTGTGCGCATCTGGGGTAGACAGACCAAAGGTGAAACTGCGCACGGCAGATGATGGCGAGCCACTATTTACCGATGGCGGCAACCACATTCTGGACTGTCACTGTGGACGAATTCCTGACGTGGAGGCGACCGCCGCGCGCTTGTCGGGCGTGCCCGGCGTTGTCGAACACGGCTTGTTTATCGCCATGGCCCGCACCGTCATCATTGGGAACGAGGGCGGCGCAGTGGTGTTTGAATACTGACGCCGTTTGAATGGCGAGGCGCTCGCACACATATGCGCGCCTGAGCGACAACTGAAGGAACACGCCATGGCCACCGAGTATGATTTTGATCTGTTTGTCATCGGGGCCGGCTCAGGCGGCGTGCGCGCGGGGCGTCTTGCGGCGCTGTCTGGCGAACGCGTCGCCATTGCTGAAGAATATCGCGTGGGTGGCACCTGCGTCATTCGAGGCTGCGTACCCAAGAAGTTCATGGTCTATGCCAGCGGCTTCTCAAAGCAGTTCAAGGCGGCGAAAGGATATGGCTGGGACATCGGGACGCCGAAGTTCGATTGGAATACCTTCAAGCAGTCCATGCATGCCGAGGTCGACAGACTGTCTGGCATCTATATGCGCAACATGGCCAATGCGGGCGTGGAAATCATTGAGGAGCGTGCGGAATTTGTCGATGCACACACATTGCGCCTGGTTGAGAGTGACCGCACCGTCACAGCAAAGCGCATACTGATCGCAACAGGCGGTGAGCCGTGGCGTCCCGAAGATCTTCCTGGTGTTGAAAAGACGATCACCTCGAATGAGATCTTCCATCTCGACAAGTTGCCCAAACACCTCGTGATCGCCGGGGGCGGCTACATTGCCTGCGAGTTTGCCCATGTCTTTGCCGGTCTGGGCGTTGATACTTGCCTCGTCTATCGCGGCGACACCGTGCTCAACGGCTTCGATTTCGATGTCCGCACGGAGGTCCATGAAGGACTGAAGAACGCAGGCGTCAGGGTGATCACCCACACGATTTTCGAGGCCATTGAAGACAGCGGTGACGAAGAGCTGCCGCTCCGCGTGAAGCTGGACAATGGCACAGACCTGGACGCAGATGTCGTTATGATGGCGGTTGGTCGCCAGCCCGCAACGAGCGGCCTGAACTGCGAAGCAGCAGGCGTCGAACTGGGACGACGCGGCGCTGTGATTGTGGACGACAATTCAAAGACCAGCGTCGACCACATTTTCGCTGTCGGGGATGTCATCGACAAGGTCCAGCTCACGCCCGTGGCCATTCGCGAGGGTCATGCCCTG
>JBCBGD010000330.1:0-2767 GCA_038527085.1 Pseudomonadota bacterium
CGCATCGGGCTTTTATGGGCCCTACCGCGATGCGATCGGCTCGGCGACCGCGCTGAAAGGGGACAAGAAGACCTACCAGCAGAACCCCGCCAACACCGATGAATCCCTGCGCGAGGTCGCCATGGACATTGAGGAAGGCGCAGACATGGTGATGGTGAAGCCTGGCCTGCCCTATCTCGACATCGTTCGCAGGGTCTCGCAGGAATTTGCGATCCCGACCCTCGCCTTCCAGGTGTCAGGCGAGTACGCGCAGATCATGGCCGCCGCCGAGCGCGGCTGGATCGACGGCGACCGCGTTATGATGGAGACCCTGCTCAGCTTCAAGCGCGCCGGCGCGAGCGGGATCATCACCTATTTCGCCGACAGGGCAGCCGAAAAGTTGGGATAATCGGGGTGGCAAGCGCGATCCCCATCACGCGAACACTAGTCAGCCTGGAAAGGGCCGACGACATCCGCTCAGCTGTCAGAAACGCCTTGAGCCTTCCCGTGACAGGAGGGCGGTCTAGGCGAGCTGAGCCAAGCGATGCCGCCGGGCTGTACAATTTTCTGTCTGATCCCGCAGTGTCCACCCCGATCTACACGCTCCCCATCCCCCTGACTGTGGAGACTGTCCGCGACTTCATCGAAGAGCACGCGCGACAAGCGGAGGCGGGTGATGGGCTGCTGTTTGTCCGCCTGGATGAAGCCGGCAACGTCGTTGGCTATTCTGACATACAGGTCTGGCCGCGCTGGGGCGCAGGGGAACTCGGCGGAGCGTTGCACCCAGACCTGCAGAGCCAAGGCGCAGGCGCACGCGGAGCGGCAGCGACCTTCGACTGGATGTTCTCAACCCTTGGACTTGATCTCATCTGCGAGACAGCGGCGCCAGACAATGTGCGCACCGCGCGGCTGCTGGACGGTCTCGGCTTCCGCCACATGGGCGAGGTGGAGAGCGTTCGCCCGGATGGAACGACGCGCGCCTCACTGGTGTGGGAGATCACTCGCGAGGCGTGGCAACAGCTTCGGGCGTGAACACTGACCCATCCTTGCAATCAACGTGGGCGATCTGTCCGCTCTCAGTGGCGATGTGATCCACGCCGCCACGCCCAGCGCAAAACCGCTCCGCATCGGCCAATTCACGCCGAGAATTCTGCGCTTCCAGAAACTGGGTCAGCCCATACCCGGCGATGGCAAGAAACGCGATCACCGCGATCCCTTTTGCAATCTGCTTCATGTCTCAGGCGTCGAACGTTTCGTACTTTTCGCGCACATCCGCCACGCCATCGGCGATGATCTCGCGCAGTACGCCCTCGTCCACATCGGCGAGCTTGTTGATGTAAAGGCAGGACTTGCCGAGCTTGTGCTTGCCGAGGCGCGAGAGCTTTTCCTGCATCGCCTCGCCGGAATAGCCCGGCATGATGTACATGACGAGATTGGCCTTTCGCGGCGAAAACCCTGTCATCAGCATGTCGCCTTCGCGGCCGCTGTCATATTTGTAGTGGTAGCGCCCATAGCCGATGAGCGTGGGCCCCCACATCCTGGGCTCCAGCCCCGTCACATCGTGAAAGATGTCCAGAAGGCGTTCGGCATCGGCCCGTCGCGTATGATGCTCGACCGCCGCAACAAAATCACGCGGATCCACCGTGGTCGGCTTGGTCTTGTTCTCAGCCATGGGCCGAGTGTGTCTCCGACTGCGCCATCTGTCTATGCGCAGCGCAAAAAATGAAAAACCCCAGGCGCCTGGCCCGGGGTCTTCATGTGACACGTGAAGGTCGGCCCTATTCCTTGGGCTCGATCACCTGGCGGCCGCGATACATGCCGGTCTTCAGGTCGATATGGTGCGGGCGGTGCAGCTCACCGGTTTCCTTGTCTTCGACATAGGGTTTCGCGGTGAGGCGATCATGGGCGCGGCGCATGCCACGCTTGGACGGGGTCGTCTTGCGCTTTGGGACAGCCATGGGTCAGGTCCGTATCTGTTGATGCGGGGCGTTGGCCCCGGAAAATCCAAAACGCGGCTAATACAGGCAGAGGCGATAAGGTGCAACCCGCTGAATGATCAAACCAAACGGCTCTGTGTCACCGCGGCCTTGATGAAGCTGGCGAACAGGGGATGGGGCTCGAAGGGGCGAGACTTCAGCTCCGGGTGGAACTGGACGCCAATAAACCAGGGGTGACCCGGTATTTCGAAGATTTCAGGCAGCTTTCCGTCCGGCGAGAGCCCCGAGAACAGGACACCCGCCTCCTCCAGTTTCTCCACATAGTTCACGTTGACTTCATAGCGGTGGCGGTGGCGCTCATGGATCAGGCCTTCGCCATAGATCTGACGGACGAGAGAGCCATCGCTGAGCTGAGCAGGATAAGCGCCAAGGCGCATGGTCCCGCCCTTGTCGGTCTCGGCGGTGCGGACCTCTTTCTCGTTGCCGCGTGTCCACTCTTCCATGAGCGCGACGAGCGGCTCGCCGTCAGCGTCAAACTCGGTAGTGGTCGCGAGGTCGATTCCCGCCATATGCCGCGCCGCCTCGATCACAGAAAGCTGCATGCCGTAGCATATCCCGAAGCAAGGCACCTTTCGTTCCCGGGCAAAGCGCGCCGCACGCATCTTGCCCCGCGCACCGCGTTCACCGAAGCCGCCGGGCAGGATGATGCCATGAACGCCTTCGAGGATTTCCAGCGGGCGGCTCTCGTCGTCGAACTGTTCTGAGTCGATCAGCTTGATGTCCACGCCAACCTTGTTGGCGAGCCCGCCATGGTTGAGCGCTTCCATCACTGATTTGTAAGCGTCCGGCAC
>JBCBGD010000331.1:0-2759 GCA_038527085.1 Pseudomonadota bacterium
CCATCTTTTCCGTCAGCAGCACCATGTGGAAGGTCAGCGAACTGGTGTTCGAAGGCCAGAGCATGATCAGCGCCATCATCGAATACAAGGATGTCCCCGAAAAGCTGGACGTCATTCGGCTGCAATTCGATGTGCTCTGGAGCAGGATCGACATCGTGCACGAAATCGATTTCAAGGAACGGCGCAAAATCGTGACAGTCCTTGACGATCTGAACACATGGCGCACGAATTGGGATCGGGTGCTGTTCGACCCTGAGTTGTCACGGCAGATCGACTTTGCCGAAATGCGCAGATCACTGGAACCACTTGTAATCGAAACGCGGCGTGCGTGGGTCATGGAGTTCAGCAAGAACCGGTTTGGATCCTTGGGTCAGGTCGCCAGTGTAACGGAAACCAAGATCGGTCGGCAGGAGTTGATGATTGCCGGGCTTCTGGCCCTGATCGTCGCGTATCTTGTTACCGAAATCTATTTCGGCAACCTGGCAAACCGGCGCGAACGACGGCTGCGCGATGCGGCGGACCAGGCGAACCGCATCAAGTCCGATTTCATCGCCAATGTCAGTCACGAGATCCGGACGCCATTGAACGGGATCATGAACATGGCGTCGCATCTGGCGGACCAGCCTTTGACGCCAGACCAGCGTCAGTGCATCTCGGTGATCGAGGATTCCGGTGGGCTGCTGCTGTCGACGATCAACGATGTGCTCGACCTGTCCAAGATCGAAGCCGGTAAGATGTCCATCGAATACCGGGATTTCGATCCCATGCGCGGTCTGAAATTGGCGCGTGATCTGTACCGTGATCAAGCCGTGGACAAGGGGATCGCGTTGGAACTGGTATTGCCGTCGGGCCAACTGCCGCACGTGAACGGTGATGAACGCCGTTTCAGGCAGGTACTGCACAACCTCGTCTCGAACGCCATCAAATTCACCGCCTCGGGTTCCGTCCGGATCACGGCCCACTACAGTGATGCCGGTACGGATTCCGATCCGGCCGGTGCGCTGTTCGTGTCTGTCGAAGACAGCGGCCTGGGGATTGCGCCCGACGTGCAGGACAGGGTGTTTGAACCGTTTGGCCAGGCCGAGGCGAGTATTTCGCGCGAATACGGCGGCACCGGGTTGGGTCTGCCGATTTCGCGCAGCCTGTGTCGCGCCATGCAGGGCGACGTCACTGTCCATAGCACGCCGGGTATCGGGTCGCGTTTTGACGTGTTTCTTCCCTTTTCAAGGAGTGCAGCGCAAACTGCCGCTCCGATGCCGGTCGATGACGTGGCAGCCGATGCGCCTTTGGAAGGGCGCGTGATGATCGTGGATGACAATGCGACGAACCGGTTTGTGCTGCGCACATTGCTCAAGTCGCAGCCCCTCGAACTGTTTGAGGCCGAAAGCGGCATGGATGCCCTCGAACAGCTTGCTACGGTGGATGTCGACGTGGTGCTGATGGATGTGCAGATGCCGGGACTGAACGGGATGGAGACAACGGCACGACTGAATGAGGCGGCCGCCCTTGCCGGGACCGCACCACCGCCTGTCATTGCGGTCACGGCCAACGCGATGCCGCACCAGGTCGAGGCCTGCAAGGTGTCGGGAATGGTGGATGTGTTGCCGAAACCGGTGTCTAAACGGACCCTTACCCTTGTCCTGCGACGCGCCTTGGCCGCGTCCGGGGGTGGTGCGGCACACATGCAAGACGCGTCTGGCTCACAGCCTGGAGCGGATGAAATCAGGACCGCATCGCGCAAGGTTGAGCGTTGACGCACGGCAAGTGCTGGTCCAATGTCTGGGAAAAGTGACCGGATACGCGCGTTCACATGCCCCGGGTCTTGTGGCCGCTGCGGGCAAAACCCGCTTGGCATTCCCGCTTCAAAGGACTAGTACGCACAACCGAGGGCTTCCGCGCGATTCGCGGCGGCCCTTTATTCGTCCGAGACGGTGGGTGAGGGGAATGCTCCTTTCATAATTCCTGCCTGAGACGGGAAGAGACATTCCAGCCTGGCTCTTCGTGTTCCAGGCCTTGGGCTGCGACGACCCGTACGGACCCGATTGCCGTGCCACATGGCGCGGTGAAAACGAGCCGGGGGGGTCTGCCCCTCCAACTACTGGAGTGAAACTGTGGATAGAGCCCAGAAAGAGAAAGTGGTCGAGGAACTCGGCCAGATCTTCGAAAGCTCTGGCGTCGTCGTGGTTGCCCACTACGCCGGTCTGACAGTTGCCGAAATGCAGGATCTGCGCGCCCGCGCGCGGGACGCGGATGCTGCGGTTCGTGTTGCCAAGAACAGGCTCGCCAAGATCGCCCTGGACGGGAAGCCCTGCGAAAGCATCGCTGACTATCTGACGGGTATGACCGTTCTGACCTATTCCGAGGATCCCGTGGCCGCGGCCAAGGTGTCCGAGGACTTTGCCAAGGGCAACGACAAGTTCGTGATCCTGGGCGGAGCGATGGGTGAGAACGCGTTGGACCGGGCCGGTGTGATGGCCGTGTCGAAAATGCCCTCGCGCGATGAGCTTATCGCGACGATCGCGGGCATGCTCGGCGCACCTGCATCGAACATCGCCGGATCCATTGGCGCACCTGCAAGCAACATCGCCTCCATCCTCTCGACCATCGAGGAGAAGGCGGCCTGAGGCATTGTCTGATTGGCGTGCAGTGAACATTGCACGTTAGAACACATGTAAACGGAAAGAGCTGATACAATGGCTGATCTGAAAGCACTCGCAGAAAGCATCGTGGGTCTGACCCTGCTGGAAGCACAAGAACTG
>JBCBGD010000332.1:0-2753 GCA_038527085.1 Pseudomonadota bacterium
GTTGGCGCAGAAGTGCAAGCTGGCGATATTCTCGTTGGCAAGGTGACGCCGAAGGGCGAGAGCCCGATGACGCCGGAAGAAAAGCTCCTGCGCGCCATCTTCGGTGAGAAAGCGTCCGATGTGCGCGACACGTCCCTGCGTGTGCCGCCAGGCGATGCGGGTACGGTTGTCGAGGTCCGGGTGTTCAACCGCCATGGCATCGACAAGGACCAGCGCGCGCTGCAGATCGAGCGCGAGATGATCGAGCAGCTGCAGGAAGACAAGGAAGACGAACAGTCCATCCTTGAGCGCAACACGTATGCGCGCCTTCAGGATCTGCTCGTGGGCAAGGAAGCTGTTGCCGGGCCGAAGGGCTTCAAGGCCGGAAAGGTCACCGCTGCAGCGCTCGAAGACCTCGCCCGCCACGACTGGTGGGAAGTGGCTCTGAAGTCAGAGGCCGCCCAAGCCGAGCTCGAGAAGCTGAAAGACAGCTTCGACGAGTCGATTGCTGAGCTTGAGGCCCGCTTCAACGACAAGGTCGAGAAGGTCCAGCGCGGAGATGATCTCCCGCCGGGCGTGATGAAGGTCGTGAAAGTTTTCCTGGCGGTGAAGCGCAAGCTTCAGCCGGGCGACAAGATGGCAGGACGCCACGGCAACAAGGGTGTGATCTCGAAAATCAACCCGCTCGAGGACATGCCCTTCCTTGAAGATGGCACGCCCGTCGACATCGTTCTCAATCCGCTCGGCGTACCCTCGCGGATGAACGTCGGTCAGATCCTGGAGACCCATACCGGTTGGGCGTCATCCGGCCTCGGCAAGATGGTGCAGGATGCGCTCGAAGCGTGGCACCACAACAATGATGCCGACGCCCTGCGCAAGACACTGAAGACTGTCTACGGTGACGAGCAGGAACTGCCTGACGGCGACGAAGCGATCGTTGAACTGTCGGGGAACCTCACCCGGGGTGTTCCGATCGCCACGCCGGTCTTCGATGGCGCGCGAGAGCCCGACATCGTCGAGATGCTGGAGCGTGCGGGTCTGGATGGCTCAGGACAGGTAAAGCTGTTCGATGGCCGGACCGGCGAGGCCTTCAAGCGCCCGGTCACGGTCGGTTACAAGTATCTCTTGAAGCTGCACCACCTGGTCGATGAGAAAATCCACGCCCGCTCCACGGGGCCATACTCGCTGGTCACCCAGCAGCCGCTCGGCGGCAAGGCCCAGTTTGGCGGACAGCGCTTTGGTGAGATGGAAGTCTGGGCCCTCGAGGCCTATGGCGCCGCCTACACCCTGCAGGAAATGTTGACGGTGAAGTCGGACGACACGGCCGGCCGCGCGAAGGTCTACGAGGCCATCGTGCGCGGTGACGACACGTTCGAAGCCGGCATTCCGGAAAGCTTCAACGTTCTGGTCAAGGAGATGCGCTCTCTCGGCCTGAATGTGGAACTCATCGAAGAGGAAAGCGACGAGGACGACGAGCCCCCCATGGCCGCGGAGTAGGCGCGGCCCCATATTACGGCCTGGACAGGCCGAGAAGACCCTGACTTGGCCGGGCGCCGCCCAACGCCCGGCCGCTACCTCCTAGAGGAACGGAAAGCACACCATGCGCCAAGACGTTGCCAGCATTTTCAATCCAAATACCCCGGCCCCGACTTTCGAGGCCATCCGCATCTCCATCGCCGCGCCGGACAAGATCCGGTCCTGGTCGTCCGGTGAAATCAAGAAGCCGGAAACCATCAACTACCGCACATTCAAGCCCGAGCGTGACGGCCTTTTCTGTGCCCGGATCTTCGGCCCGGTGAAGGACTATGAATGCCTTTGCGGCAAGTATAAGCGCATCAAGTATCGCGGCATCACCTGCGAGAAATGTGGCGTGGAAGTCACTCTCGCAAAGGTGCGCCGCGAGCGCATGGGCCACATCGAACTGGCCGCGCCTGTGGCTCACATCTGGTTCCTGAAATCGCTTCCGTCCCGGATCGCGACCTTGCTCGACATGACGCTGAAGGACGTGGAGCGCGTGCTCTACTTCGAAAGCTACATCGTGACTGAACCAGGCCTTGTGGCGGATCTCGAGCCCATGCAGCTCCTCTCCGAAGAGGAGTACATGAACGCTCAGGACGAGCATGGCGAGGACAGCTTCACCGCCATGATCGGCGCTGAGGCCATCCGCGAAATGCTCAAGTCATTGGAGCTCGAGCAGCTTGCAGAAGACCTGCGCGAGGACCTCGCCGAGTCCACCTCGGAGCTGAAAACCAAGAAGTACTCCAAGCGTCTCAAAGTTGTTGAGAGCTTCCTGAATTCCGGCGCAAAGCCCGAATGGATGATCCTCGAAGTCGTGCCGGTGATCCCGCCGGACCTGCGCCCGCTCGTGCCGCTGGATGGCGGCCGTTTTGCGACGTCTGACCTGAACGACCTCTACCGCCGTGTGATTAACCGGAACAATCGCCTCAAGCGCCTGATGGAGCTTCGCGCGCCTGACATCATCATCCGCAACGAAAAGCGTATGCTGCAGGAATCCGTTGATGCCCTGTTCGACAATGGCCGCCGCGGCCGCGTGATCACGGGCACCAACAAGCGCCCGCTGAAATCCCTGTCCGACATGCTGAAGGGCAAGCAGGGCCGGTTCCGTCAGAACCTGCTCGGCAAGCGCGTCGACTATTCTGGCCGCTCGGTCATCGTGGTCGGGCCGAACCTGCGCCTGCACGAGTGCGGACTGCCAAAGAAAATGGCGCTCGAGCTGTTCAAGCCGTTCATCTATGCCCGCCTTGACGCGAAGG
>JBCBGD010000333.1:0-2738 GCA_038527085.1 Pseudomonadota bacterium
ACCCACGGCATAAGCCAGATCGGTTTCCTGAATGGGGCTTGGCTGCTCTGGAAGGTTGTCAGACGGCGCCGCGACACACGCGCCTATGCCTGATAGAAGAGAAATGGCGAAGAGCAGTCTGAGTTTCATTGCGAGGGCCTCCTTGATGACGACAGCTAGCGCGTCATCCGTTGGCTCCCAGCCCACATCGCTCTATTGCGCTCGCACGCGCTTTGCGGCAAACACACGCTTCGCCTGAAGGGGTATAGCTCAGTTGGTAGAGCATCGGTCTCCAAAACCGAGGGTCGCGGGTTCGAGTCCTGCTGCCCCTGCCAGGCGGACTAAGCGTGCAGATCGGGCACTCGCCCTCTATCCTGCCTACTGGCATGAGTGACGTTTGCAAGCTTGCCGCAGGGCGAGGGGTGGTCAAACACGCTATCTACGCCACAAAGAGATGCGAGATAACGCAAGGAGGCGCGCCCCATGTACCAGATTGATCCGATGAGTGAGGACCAGCTGGCGATCAAGGAGGCCGTCGCCCGCACCTGCGCTGATTTCGACGACGAATATTGGTCAAAGACTGACGAGACCGGCGACTGGCCGGAGGCTTTCTGTGATGCCATGGCGGCTGGCGGATGGCTTGGGATTGCGTTTCCCGAGGAATATGGCGGCTCTGGACTTGGCCTGACCGAGGCATCGCTCATGATGCAGACGGTGACCCGCTCCGGGGCGGGATACTCTGGCGCCTCCGCCATCCATTTGAACATCTTCGGGCCAAAGCCGTTGGAAAAGTTCGGCACCGAGGAGCAGAAGCAGGAAAACCTGCCCAAGATCATCTCTGGCGAAGAGAAGATGTGCTTTGCCGTGACCGAGCCCAATTCCGGCCTCGACACGTCGAGCCTTGAGACCAAGGCTGAACGCACGAATTCGGGCTACACGATCAACGGCAGGAAGATCTGGACGACAGGCGCCCAGCGCGCCGACAAGATCCTTATCATCGCGCGCACGACGCCCAAGGATCAGTGCGCAAAGCCTTATCTGGGCTTGTCTCTGTTCTACACGGACTTCAACCGCGACAAGATCGAAGCCAATCCGATCCCGAAAATGGGCCGCAAGGCGGTCGAGTCGAACACGCTCTTCATTGACGGTCTCGAAGTGCCTAAGGAGCATCTGATCGGCGAGGAAGGGGCAGGCTTCAAATACCTGATCCAGGGCCTCAATCCTGAGCGTGTGCTCTTTGCTGTCGAGAGCATTGGACTGGGCTTCGCAGCGCTTGAACGCGCGAGCCAGTATGCCAATGAGCGCGTGGTGTTTGGCCGCCCGATTGGCCAGAACCAAGGCATCGCGCACCCGCTTGCGAAATCATGGGCCGAGCTGAAGGCCGCTGAGCTTCTGGCCTACCAGGCTGCGAGCCTGTTCGATGCGGGCCAAGAGTGCGGGGCAGAAGCCAACGCCGCAAAGTATCTTGGCTGTGAAGCGGGATTCAAGGCATGTGAGACCGCCGTGCTCAGCCATGGCGGCATGGGCTATGCGAAAGAATACCATGTCGAGCGCTTCATGCGCGAAGCCATGCTTGCGCGGATTGCGCCTGTGAGCCGCGAGATGATCCTGAACTTCATCGCCGAGCGCGTGCTCGGCCTGCCCAAGAGCTATTAGCGGCCTTTGAACTCCGGCGCGCGCTTCTCAAGTATCGCGTCGACGCCCTCCATGTGGTCTTCGGTGTGGTGCATCAGCGCCTGTGACGCCGCGCTCATCTCCATGATCGTCTCGTAGCTTGCCGTGTTTCCATGGCGCAGGAGCGTCTTGGCAAGGCGCAGGCTCTGGGGCGGCTGTGCAGCAATACTTGTTGCCAATGACATGGCTTCATCCATCAGCGAATCGTGGGGCACTGCCTGGCTTATCAGCCCCCATGCGGAGGCGGTTTCGGCGTCGATGACCTTACCGGTGAAAAGCAGCTCTGCCGCCCGCGACGCGCCGACAATGCGCGGCATAAGCCAGGCGCCGCCATCGCCGGGGATCAGGCCCAGCTTCAGGAACGTCACGCCAAACTTCGCCTTTTCGGATGCAATGCGAATATCCGCCATGCAGGCGACATCGCAGCCGAGCCCGATCGCGGCGCCATTCACGGCCGCAATGAGGGGCACTTCGAGGTTGTACAGCGATTTGACAATGAGGTGGATGTTTCGGCGATAGCCCTCGCGCACATCATTGGGGCTGCCACCGAACGCGCCTGAGCGGTCCCTCATGGCCTTCACATCGCCGCCGGCAGAGAAAGCGCGGCCCGCGCCGGTCAGGATAGCGCAGCGGATGGAACTGTCGGCTTCGATCTCCTGGCAAACCGCGCGCACCGCCTCGCCATCGCCAGCCTGGCCAAGCGGGTTGAGTTTATCGGGCCGGTTCAGCGTGATCGTGGCGATCGGGCCTTGTTTCTCAAGCAGGATGACATCGCTCATGATTTTCTCTCTCACGTGCTGGAGGGGATGACAGTGCCCGCCGCGATTGCGGCATCAATGGCGGCGGTGTCCATGCCAAGGTCCTGCAACACCTCGCGTGTGTGCTGGCCCATGGTGGGGGAAGGGCCTTTCGGTCCATCGTCAGCGCCGGGAAAGCGGATCGGTGAGGCGGGTGCCCGGAAGGTCGAGCCGTCGCCTTTTGCGCTGGGTGTATCGACAAAAGCACCCGCCGCCTCCGCCTGCGGGTCCGCAGCGACATCGGCCAGGGTCTGGACGGGTGCCCAGGCGAGGACATTTTCGTCCAGC
>JBCBGD010000334.1:0-2728 GCA_038527085.1 Pseudomonadota bacterium
GCCTCGCCGCGATGTGCGGGATGAAGACCGCCTGAGAGTCGCGCTGGCCCAGATTGAGCCTGTCTGGCTCGACAAGGCAGCGACGCTTGAGCGGGTAACAGACGCAATCGAGAAGGCCGGCGCCGAGGGTGCCGGCCTTTGTGTGTTTGGCGAGGCGTTGGTGCCTGGCTATCCCTTCTGGGTCGCGCGGACCGGCGGAGCACGGTTTGAGGATGATGACCAGAAGGCCTGGTATGAGCGCTATCTCGATCAAGGCGTCGTTATCGAGCGCGGCGACCTGTCAGGTGTGTGCGCTGCTGCGAAACGCGCCAAGTGCGCGGTCTATCTGGGCGTCATGGAGCGCGCACCGGACCGGTCGGGCACCACGCTCTACTGCGCGCTCGTCTACATTGATGCGAGCGGAGAAGTTCGCTCCAGCCACCGCAAGATGCAGCCGACCTATGAAGAACGCCTGGTCTGGGGCATGGGCGATGGGCATGGCCTTGTTTGCCATGATGTCGGGCCGTTTCGCGCAGGCGCTCTGAATTGCTGGGAGAATTGGCTGCCGCTGGCGCGCGCCGCGCTCCATGGCCAGGGCGAAACGCTCCACTTGGCCGCCTGGCCGGGCAGCGACAGAAACACCGCGCGGCTGACGCCGGTGTTGGCCGAAGAGGGCCGGTCCTATGTCCTGTCGGTAAGCGGACTTCTCAGCCAGCCGCCCGCAGGTCTGGACCTTCCAGGCGCCGACCTGATGCGGGGCGGCGAGATGCTCGCCAATGGCGGATCCTGCATCGCCGCGCCAGACGGAGCGTGGGTGATTGCGCCTGTGATCGGCAAGGAAGCTCTGCTGGTGGCCGATCTCGACGCGTCAGAGGTGCGCCGGGCGAGGCTCACGCTGGATGCCTCGGGCCACTACAGCCGGCCCGACATCCTCTCCCTCAGAATCGACAGGACACGCCGGTCGAACATCACTATCCACAGCGATGACTGACCCTAAACCAGGACCGCGACCATGACAGACGCCTTCAAACTCGGCTGGGAAGAATGGCTCGCGCTGCCGGGGTTGGGCCTGCCTGCCATCAAGGCCAAGGTCGACACCGGTGCGCGCACCTCGGCCCTCCATGCCAGCGTGATCGAACCGTTCGGACCGCCCGAGCGCCCGCAGGTGCGGTTCCTGATCCAGCCCGATCCGAACGATCCTAGCCTTGAGGTGACCTGCTCGGCGCCCGTCGTCGACCGGCGCAATGTGACCAGCTCAAACGGCGAGACGGAGCTGCGCTACGTGATCTCTGCGAGGCTGGAGATGGGCGGGCGCGAATGGGACGTGGAAGTCACGCTCACAAACCGTGAGAACATGTCCTACCGCATGCTGCTCGGGCGCACCGCGATTGTCGACGACATGGTGGTGGACCCGAACCAGTCCTTCGCGCAGCCGGAAAAATCCTACACCGCTTACAAGAACATTCCGCGCCGAAAGCCCGTGCGGCGCCCGCTCAGGATCGCCCTGCTGACCCGAGAGCCGAAGAACTATTCCAGCCAGCGCATCGCCCAGGCGGGGCGTGATCGCGGCCATGTGGTCGAGATGATCAATACATCGCGTTGCTATATCCGTATCGGCTCGCTCTCCAGCGAGGTCCACTATGACGGTAAGGTGCTGCCACGCTACGACGCCGTCATCCCGCGCATTGGCGCCTCGGTCACCGCCTATGGCACCGCCGTGCTGCGCCAGTTTGCAAACACTGGCGCCTATTGCCTCAACACTGCACCCGCCATTGCGGCGAGCCGGGACAAGCTGCTCGCCCACCAGATCCTCGCCGCCGCGAAGATCGGCATGCCGGTCACCGCGTTCGCAAACTCGCCGAAGGACACCAAGGACTTGATCGAGCTCACGGGCTCTGCGCCCGTGGTTGTGAAGCTCCTTGAGTCGACCCAGGGACGCGGCGTTGTCCTGGCAGAGACGAAGAAGGCCGCCGAGAGCCTTGTCGATGCCTTCCGGGGTCTGGATGCCAACTTCCTTGTGCAGGAATTCATCGCAGAGGCGGCAGGCGCCGATACGCGCTGTTTCGTGATTGGAAACAAGGTTGTGGGCGCCATGAAGCGCCAGGCCGCCGCGGGTGAGTTTCGTTCCAATTTGCACCGTGGCGGCTCAGCCTCTGCCGTGCGGCTCACGCGAGATGAACGCGCCGTGGCGCGCCGGGCGGCGCGAGAACTCGGCCTCTCAGTGGCGGGTGTGGACATCCTCCAGAGTGATAGCGGTCCGAAAGTGCTCGAGGTGAATTCCTCGCCCGGCCTGGAAGGGATCGAAACGGCGACGGGAAAGGATATCGCTTCACAGATGATCGAATACCTCGAAGGGCAAGTTCGCACCCTCTCGCGCAACCGCGAGGCAGCGAATTAGGCCCTATTCAGCAGCTTTGACGCCGGATTCGCCGCTAAACTCGGCAGAAATCGCTTCGACCAGCTTTGCCGCCACCTGGGCCTTGCCCATACGCGGCCAGCGCTCCACGCCGCCACCTCGGATCAAGGCAATCTCGTTCTCCGCGCCGCCCATGATGTCGCCGGAGACGTCATTGGCGACGATCCAATCACAGCCCTTGCGCTTCAATTTGGCCTTTGCGTGAGCCTCAACCTCGTCGGTCTCGGCGGCGAACCCGATAACCAGGGCCGGACGGTGCTTCTTCTTCCGCGAGATCGTCTTCAGGATGTCAGGGTTTTCAGCCAGATTGAGCGTGGGGGTCTCATCAGAGCC
>JBCBGD010000335.1:0-2714 GCA_038527085.1 Pseudomonadota bacterium
AAGCGCGCTGACCTGCGTGTCGATGCTGGAGACCTCCTGAAAGATTTCAAGCCGCACAGATCCATCGTCGCTGATCTTCGGCGTGACGTCGAGCTTCACACCAATGTCTTCGCGCTCGACCGTCCGGAATGGATTCTGGTTGTTGTCGCCCAGGGCCTCGCCAGATGTGAGGGGCACGTTCTGGCCGACCAGCAAAGACGTCTTGGCATTGTCCAGCGCCATGCCGAAAGGTGTCGAAAGGATCCGGCTTTCCGTATCGCGCTCGATCGCATTGAGGATCACGCCGAATAGTGTGTCACCCTCTTGCCCGCCAAAACCGAGAGTTCCGCCCTCTAGGTTTAGAATAGACGTCACAGCTGCGTTGGTAAATGGGTTCGAAGTTCCATTATCGCCGTCGGAGCCAAAAAGGTCTCCGTTCGCCAAGGCGCCGGTGAGAGCCAAAAGGTTGGGGGTCGCGCGACTGAAAGTCGAAGAGAGGAACGGCGTGGAGGAACTTCCGGTACCGGCGAGAACGAATTGCACGCCGAGTTCGCGGGCCGTGTCGTCGGACATTTCAACAATGATCGCTTCAACCAAAACCTGCGCGCGCCGCCTGTCGAGCGCTTCAATAACGCGCTCCATGGCCAAAAGCGTTTCGTAGTTTGCGCTGATTACGAGCGAGTTGGTCGGCTCATGGAAATCGACAGAAGGCAGGGTCGCGCCCGCCTCGCCTGGCGATCGCTGGGCCGCCATCGTTGCGCCCACCTTTTCCAGAATTGGAACGATGCCTGAGGCGTCTGAATTGTTCAGCTTCACGATGCGGAGATTGTCGCGAACGGGATCGGTCTCATCCAGCTCTCTGGCAACCCGAATGGCGCGAGCGACGGAATCATCGTCACCGCGCATGATGATCGAATTGGAGGTTTCAGACGCGACGACGGTGAACTTGGAGGCCGTATCCCCCCGCGCATTGTTCAGGTCCGTGAGGATCTTCTGCAGTTCAGCCGCCGGAACATTTTCCAGAGGCAAAGTCTCGACCACATTTCGATCCTGATCGAGCTTCGCAACGACCGACCGCAATCGGGACATATTGGAGGCGTAGTCAACAACAACCAGTGTATTAGAGCGCGCATTCGCAACCACCTGGCCCTGCGCATCGATCAGCGGCTTGACCATCTGCGCTGCCTCAACGGCGTTGAAATTGTCCAGCTGCATGATCTCAGTGATGAACGTGTTCTCACCCCCACGCCGGGCGCTCGCTTCGCCTACTGCACTTTGCTCTGGAACGATGCGGTACGTGTCGCGACCCGCGGGCACTGCGGTAAACCCATGCACACGCAAGGTGGAGAGGAAGACGTCAAAGACCTCCTCAGAGGACATCCGAGTCTGGCTCATCACCGTTACGCGCTTGGACTTGGCGTCTGGATGGACAATGAAGGTGTAACCCGTCACCACCGACACGTCTTCGATCAACGCGCCGATCTCGACATCATCGAGGTTGAGGATGTGGCGGGCTGCGGAGGGACTCTGCATCTCGGCCCAGACCAGCGGAGCGGATGCGGTGGAGAACGCGGCGGCGAGCGCAAGCTTCTGGAAACTGCTCATTGGATGCGTTCCTCGAATACTAAAGTCAGGTTCAGGGTTTGTGTGCCACGGCGAACACGAATGTTCACCCGGTTGGATTCAGACAATAGACCAGCGAGGGACTCATATGGCAGATCGGCGACCTGTGATCCATTGATGGACACCAGCTGATCGCCATCAAAAAGACCGGCCTGGCGCAGCACGCTAGGGTCTCCGACTGACCTGAATTGCCATCCGGGCGGGGCCGTCACCCTCTCCAGCCGCGCCGATGAAAGCAACGAGGCCACGCTTGCGATGCGATAGACTGATCCTTCCACCACTTCCTGGTTTTCGACAGTCTGGCGCACCTCATCGGCGTCCCCAAGGACATTCAATGCCCCATCGCGACCTTCGCGGAACAAGCTCTCGAATTCACCGTTCTTTTCAAGGATGACACGATCAGACAAAACGCGAGACAGGAATACGCCGTCGAGAATTTCCTCACCTTCGCTGTAAACGGCCTGACGGTTGTCGGGCGTGACAATCATTGCCGTTCCAAGACCGTCACCCGTTACAGCCCTTTGGCCCTTTAGCTTCAGGTTAAGCGACGTTTCCGGAACGTCATCGATGGTCGAGGCCGCTGGGGCCGTTTCAGTGGGCATGAAAGCGTTCACGCGCAACAAAATGGACTTGTCGATCGGCGTTGTCACCGTTGGCGCGGGTGAGGAGTTTGCAATGGTCGGCTGCGGCGTAATCCTTGCGACATATCCTTGTGGTGCCGCGAAGAGCCAAACGAGCCGACCCAGCGCGATGCCAAGCGCGATCAGAGCGGCTAACTCGACCACCCCCCTCAAAGCAGGTTCCGAAGCAATAAGGCGTTGCAACTTCAAACGCAGATCCAATCACTCACTCTAAAGCGCACCCGCGCCCTTCTTTCACAGGTCTACGTTGCGAAACATTGGAAGTCTTTCCCACACTTACACGCGCCGGACATTTCAACTCAAACTGTTTCTTTTCCGCAACCTGCCTCCCCCAGCTTGCGATTGCCCAATTGCCTGAAATGACGCTCAGAAGAAGGGCTGGAAGCGTCCGCCACCAGCCCTTCCATTAGGCATTGCCAATCAGAAATCCCTAGAAAGGGAGATGCTGAAGGCCGTTCCTGGATCATAGAC
>JBCBGD010000336.1:0-2710 GCA_038527085.1 Pseudomonadota bacterium
ATTCGGAACCGACATCAGCGATCTTTATAATGGGGATGGGCAATTCACATTCATCGGTGACTGTTCGCGCTCCGCTGATTTACCAGTCACTTTCGACCTTGCTTCAAATCAAACTCCTGATGAGATATTGGGCGCGCTCATCGCGGCCGGGGATACATCAGCCACTCTTGCTCAAGCCAACCAAATCTTTAACGCGCTTCGCGCCCCGGATAAGGCAGAAACAGATGGGGTGATCTACAAGCTCACAGGCACGTGGACGCCGACCACCGACCTTCTGTTCTACGCCACATACTCGGAAGGTTTCCGGCCAGGCTTGCTCAATCGTCCCGGCGGCGCAGCAGGACCCAACGGCTTCACCGTGCCGTTCGCTGTCGATACGGACGAGGTGCAGAACTATGAGATCGGCTGGAAGACCGAGCTGTTCGACAATTCGCTCCGCTTCAACGGTTCAGCCTTCTTCGTTGAGGTTGAAGGGCTGCAAACGCAGATTTTCGACCCTTCGATCACCAACCTGTTCTTCTCGGACAACGCCGCCAACGCCGAAATCCAAGGCATTGAAGGCGACTTCACCTGGGCGCCTGAAACGATTGACGGCCTGACCCTCGCCGGTGCGTTCTCGCTGCTCGACACGGAGATCACAGAGGTGCTGACACCGACCCAAGACGTGATCGAGGGAAGCGACCTTGCCTTCGCGCCAGCCTATCAGGGCAATCTGCGTGCTCGCTATGAGTGGGACCTCGAACGCCGCATCGCAGGCTCGAGCCTCACCGCACACATCATGCCGCAAATTGTCTTCTCCGATGACAGCCGCAGCGACATCATCGAGATCAACGCAGCCGATATTGATGGCTATGTCACACTTGGTGGCACGCTGGGCGTGACGGCGGACCAATGGTCGGCCGAGCTGTTCGCGACCAACCTAACCAATGAGTATGCCGAGCTCAGCAACACGTTCATCAATGACCGCGAGCGTGTAACACCGATGCGCCCGCGTACGCTCGGTGTGCGTGTGGCCTACGACTTCTAGTCTCTGGTCAAAGTGATGGTATTCTCACAGCGCCCCGACCGGCTCGGGGCGCTGTTTTCGTAGCGAGCACACATGTCCGAATGCGCCAACACCAAGAAAGAGCAACTCAAGCGTGCCCAGTCGCTCATGGCATCAGGGGATTTTGACGGCGCTCGGGCGCTTGCGGATGCCATTTTGGAGGACGTGCCTGACAATGGTGATGGGCTCTACATCGCGGCGGTTGCAGCGCGCTATTTGAAGGATTTTGACGCGGCCGCCGCATATCTCTCGCGCCTGAAAGCAGTTTCGCCAGACTATGGCCGTGCTTTTCAGGAGGAAGGGCACCTGCTGAATGCACTAGGGGAGCATGACCGCGCGCTGACCGCGTTTCAGTTCGCCACGCGTTACAATCCCGCTTTATTGGCCAGCTGGGATGCTCAAGTGCGGCTGCTGCAGGCTCAGGGCCGCTCAGGCGAAGCCGCAAGAGCCGCAGAACAGTCTGCACGGCTGAAGGCGCTTCCAAAGGCGTTGCTGGCGGTCACGAACCACATCCATGAAGGGCGCGTCTTGAAGGCCGAGGAGCTTGCGCGGGCGTTTCTGAAACAGCAGCCACACCATGTGGAGGCGATGCGCCTTCTGGCCGACATCGGCAGCCGGCTAGGCGTCCACGAGGATGCTGACATCTTGCTCGAAGCGGCAACCGAGATCGCGCCCGACAATCTGCAGGTGCGCATCGACCACATTCAGGTGCTGCGCAAACGCCAGAAGTTTGCCTCGGCGCGCAAGGCTGCAAAGGCGCTGCTGGATCGCGAGCCCGGCAGCCCCGTCTTCCAGTCACTTTATGCCATCGAAAGCATGCAAGGCGGGGACTATGACACTGCGCTTGCGATGTTCGACAAAGTGCTGGAGCAGCTGCCAGGTGATCCCGCGACGCTGACTTCGCGCGGCCATGCGCTGAAGACCGTGGGCCGATCCGAGGAAGCGGTGCAGTCCTACCGGGCTGCGCTGGAGGGCGACCGGCTGCATGGCGATGCCTGGTATGCCCTGGCAAACCTGAAGACCTACACCTTCTCATCCGACGAGATCGCGGCGATGCAGGCTGCGCAGGACGATCCCAACCTGTCCTTCATGGCCCGTGTCCACATTGCCTTCGCGCTGGGCAAGGCGTTCGAAGATTCTGGCGAGATCGACCACTCCTTCGAAAACTACGCCCGCGGCAACGCCCTAAAGCGCCACCAGACGCGCTATACGCCTGAGCAGATGGCCGCTGAATTTGTCGCCCAGAAGCGCTGGGTCACACCGGAACTGATCAAGCGCCAGGCGAGCAAGGGCTGTGAGGCGCCGGACGCGATTTTCATCGTCGGCATGCCGCGCGCAGGATCGACGCTGCTCGAGCAAATTCTTGCCTCACACAGCCAGGTCGACGGGACGCTGGAGCTACCAAACATCCTGTCTCTGGCCCACCGCCTTCGTGGACGCTCGCAGCTGACAGATCGTGAGCGCTATCCCCGCGTTCTGGGCGAGATGAGCGCTGACGAACTGCGCGCACTGGGTCAGGAGTATATCGACACCACACAGATTCACAGGCAAGGCGCGCCTTTTTTCACCGACAAGATGCCGAACAATTTCAGGCATATCGGGTTGATCCACTTGATCCTTCCGAACGCGAAGATCATCGACGCGCGGCGCGGCGCGATGGATTGC
>JBCBGD010000337.1:0-435 GCA_038527085.1 Pseudomonadota bacterium
CGCCATCGCGCTTGGCAACGATGGCGGCGCGGGAATCCCGGGCCACCACCTTTTCCATGCCCGTGCCCACGAGCGGCGCCTCAGCCTGCACCAGCGGCACAGCCTGACGCTGCATGTTCGACCCCATGAGGGCGCGGTTGGCGTCGTCATTCTCGAGATACGGAATGAGCGAGGCGGCCACCGAAACAACCTGTTTCGGAGAGACGTCCATATACTCGATCTCGGAGGATGGCAGAACCATGGCCTCGCCATTGCGGCGCGCCTGAACGAACTCGTTGGACAGCTCGCCCTTCTCGCCGACTGCCGAGTTGGCCTGGGCGATCGAGTACTGGCTTTCTTTCATGGCCGACAGGTACGTCACCTCATCGGTCAGTTTGCCGTCCTCGACCTTGCGGTAGGGGCTTTCGATGAAGCCATACTTGTTGATCCGCGCGT
>JBCBGD010000337.1:445-2649 GCA_038527085.1 Pseudomonadota bacterium
CAGATCCGGCCATAGTGGGTTGGATGCACGTCGCGCACCTCAAAGCCAGCTCGCTCGCGGGTCAGGCCGCCCGGGCCAAGCGCGGACAAGCGGCGCTTGTGGGTGATTTCTGACAGCGGGTTGGTCTGGTCCATGAACTGGCTGAGCTGCGAGGAGCCGAAGAATTCGCGCACACTCGCAACCACCGGCTTGGCGTTGATCAGGTCGTGCGGCATGACCGTATCAATGTCGACAGAGCTCATCCGCTCCTTGATCGCGCGCTCCATACGCACGAGGCCGATGCGGTAGTTGTTCTCCATCAACTCCCCGACGGACCGCACACGGCGGTTTGACAGGTTGTCGATGTCATCAACTTCGCCAACGCCGTCCTTGAGGTTCAGGATGACCTCGGCCACGCCGAGAATGTCTTCCTTGCGCAGGATGCGCACCTCGTCGCTGCCTTCTTCGAACTCGTTCAACGCCACGGACAAGCGTTGGTCGAGTTTCACCCGGCCCACGCCTGACAGGTCGTAGCGCTCTGGGTCTAAGAAGAGCTGGTTGAACAGCGCATCTGCGGCTTCCTCGGTCGGCGGCTCGCCAGGACGCATCACGCGATAGATGTCCGAAAGGGCCTCGAACCGGGTCTCGTTCTTGTCGGCCGCAAGCGTATTGCGAAGCCATGGGCCACGCGCTCCGCCCTCGCGGGCGTTGCCGTCAATGTCAAGGATCGAGACGGTTTTCACGCCGTTCTCGCGCAGGGTCGCGATCAGTTCCTCGGTAAGCTCGTCTGCAGCTTCACCCCAGATCTCACCGGTTTCCATGTTCACAATGTCTTCGGCGAGGAATTTGCCTTCGAGCGCCGTGGACGGGACGAGAATCTCGTCGGTGCCTGCTTCAGCCATGCGCCGCGCGCGCAGGGCCGTGATCTTCTTGCCGGCAGGGGCAATCACTTCACCAGATTTGGCGTCGGTGAGGTCGTAGTCGGGCTTCTGGCCCTTCCAGGCGTCGGCATTGAAACCCGTGACCCAGCCTGCCTTTTGCATGCGGTAGATCGATGTCTGGTAGAACCGCTCGAGGATCGAGTCCGTATCCAGCCCGAGAGCATACATCAGCGTCGTGGCAGGCAGCTTGCGCTTGCGATCGATGCGGACGTTCAGGATGTCCTTGGCGTCGAACTCGAAGTCGAGCCAGGAGCCGCGATAAGGGATAATGCGGGCGGCAAAGAGCAGCTTGCCAGACGTGTGGGTCTTGCCCTTGTCATGGTCGAAGAACACACCAGGCGAGCGGTGCATCTGGGAGACGATCACGCGCTCGGTGCCGTTTACGATGAAGGTGCCCTTGTCTGTCATCAGCGGGATGTCGCCGAGATAGACCTCCTGCTCCTTGACCTCCTTGATGCTCTTGGCCTCGGTTTCCTCGTCGATGTCGAAGACGACAAGCTGCAGGCGCACCTTGAGCGGCGCCTGGTAGGTCAGGTCGCGCTGCATGCACTCTTCAACGTCGAACTTCGGCGCCTCGAACTCGTAAGACACGTAGTCCAGCACAGCCCGCTCGGAGAAATCCTTGATCGGGAATACAGATTTGAACACACCGTCCAGGCCATCTTCCGTGCGCTCGCTGTGGGGCACGTTCATCTGAAGGAAGTGTTCGTAAGAGTCTCTTTGAACCTCGATGAGGTTCGGCATTTCAATGGCTTCGGGGATTTTCCCAAACGATTTACGGATACGTTTCTTTTCCGTGAAGGAGAGCGCCATCTTTGATCCCTAATTGTCTGCCGCCGGGGCCTCGGCTGCCGCGCACCCATCAGCGGATGCGGCGCCTAGACAAACCTCGACTGGCAGATTTCCGCCAGTTACGCGGAACGGCGACGCCCCAGAAAAGGGCGTCGCCGCGTATTCCAACCGGGCCATCCGTCTCCGCGCAGGCGAAGGCCCTAACTCTACTTGGCTACGCAGCGCGCAGCCTGAAAGCCTTACTTGACCTCGACGGTCGCGCCGGCTTCCTCGAATTTCTTCTTAAGCTCTTCGGCTTCGTCCTTGGACACGCCTTCCTTGATCGGCTTGGGCGCACCTTCCACGAGCTCCTTGGCTTCCTTGAGGCCGAGGCCGGAAACCACTTCGCGAACCACCTTGATGACGCCGATTTTCTTTTCGCCGCCGGACACGAGGATCACGTCGAATTCGTCTTTTTCTTCTGCAGCTGCGCCGGCATCACCACCGCCTGCT
>JBCBGD010000338.1:0-2634 GCA_038527085.1 Pseudomonadota bacterium
CTCGAAGCCAGCGCCACGCCGGAGCAAATCCGCGAGCGCTACAGCGATTATGTCAGGCGCTTCCATCCTGACAGCAATCAGGGCGACCGATCCTCCGAACACAAGCTTGCGCGCGTGCTTCGCGCGGGCAAAACCCTAAAGGCTGCGGGACTGATGAAGCGCTAGCGCGCCTCTGGCCGATCATTCACGTCCATTGGCGGCTCTTTCAGTCCGAGCAGGCGGCGGGCAGCGCGCCTGTGGCGCTCCTTGATATGGGTGCCGACAATACCCAGCGCCGTGGCCAGCACGGTTGCGTCATCGGTAAATCCCAGCACGGCCACAAAGTCAGGCAACGCATCGGCGGGAAGGACGAAATAGGCCAGCGCCGCGAGCAGGACGCCTTTGGCTTTGCGCGGTGTGGCAGGGTCGATCGCGGCATAGTAGGCTGCGGCGAGATCGTCGGCAAAAGGAATGCGCCCTGCCACTTTCAGAAGTTTCGGCAGGAACCTGCGCCGCGTCGTGCGGTGGTTGCGCTCGACCGCGATGGGAAGGGACGCGCGCTCGGGTTCGCGCGCCTCCTCGGCAATTTCCCTTGCGTCAGTCATTGGCCACTCCGATCATACCGAGTAGATCGCCTGTAAATAAAGCAGTTCAAGGGAGAGACCACAGCCATGAAACTCGACTCCAACATTTCCGCCGTGATCACAGGTGGCGCTTCGGGCCTTGGCGCAGCAACCGCGCGCGCGCTCGCAAGCCATGGCGTGAAAGTCGCCCTGTTCGACCTCAATGAAGAAAAAGGCGAGGCGCTGGCCAAAGAGCTCGGCGGGGTGTTCTGCAACGTGAACGTGACCAGCGATGAGAGCGTGGACGCGGGGTTTGAGAAGTCGCGCGCCGAAATCGGCCAGGAGCGCATTCTCGTCAATTGCGCCGGCACGGGCAACGCCATCAAGACCGCATCGCGCAACAAGGAAACAGGCGAGATCTCCCATTTCCCGCTCGATAAGTTCGACCTGATCATCCAGATCAACCTCGTCGGCACATTCCGCTGTATCGCCAAGTCTGTTGCCGGCATGATGACGCTCGATCCGATCGATGGCGAGCGCGGCGCGATTGTGAACACGGCGTCTGTTGCGGCTGAAGACGGACAGATCGGCCAGGCGTCCTACTCTGCCTCAAAGGGCGGAGTTGTGGGCATGACGCTTCCGATCGCGCGCGACCTGTCACGTGAACTCATCCGAGTGAACACCATTCTGCCCGGCATCTTCGACACCCCGCTTCTGCAAGGCGCGCCGGACAATGTGAAACAGGCCCTTGGTGCCCAGGTGCCGCATCCGGCCCGCCTCGGCAACCCCGACGAGTACGCCTCCCTGGCCGTGGAAATGTGCCGGAATGGCTACTTCAATGGCGAGGATGTGCGCCTGGACGGTGCGATCCGGATGGCGCCGCGCTAACGCCGCGTTTTCGCGTCCCAGTCCAGCGCGGCGATCTCATGGGTCGTGAAGGCGCTGACATAATTGGGAAGCTGTTCAGCCCGCGCCTCTGGTGCGGGCTGTTCTGTTTGCGGCGCGCTTCTGCGGATCACGCGGCGCGTTACCGTTCGCGTGGTCGATGTGCAGTCATGGCCGCACATTGAGCCGTGATGCATCTGGCGGCCGCCCGCCCCCTCAAGTTCGCCGCGCGCGCCGCGCTGGTGGCGGCGTTGCACACTGATCCCGAGCCTGGAGAGGGTTTCCACCGTCAAAAGGCCCTCGACTAGCCCCTGGTCGCGCTGGAAAGTGCGCAGCGCCCGCTCTGTGCGCGGCCCCATAACGCCATCCACGGGGCCGGGATTGAAACCCTTGACGGCCAGCTCGGCCTGGATGCGCCGAATGGCATCGGCGGAGGGTGCAATCAGGACGTGGGCCGTTTCACCCTGAACCGCGAGGCAGCAACCATGGCTCATAGGGGCTTCTGATTTCTGGCTGGGGGGCGGTGCATGGTGGTCTGCAACGGCAAAAGGAGCTGAAAAAGCCGCCAGAATTGCAATCAAGGCGATCCGGTGTGTCATCTGGCGTCTCCATCCTCGAATTCCCCTGGATGGTTAACACGGCGCGCCACGAGTCAATGAATTGGCGAGTTTTTTGCGCCAAGGCGCGAACGGGAGCTGTCATTTACGCGCAATTGGGGAATTTGTTTTCCCGTCAGGCGTGTTTTCAGGCGACATCAGGATCGAAACCTCCAACTGGCGCCGATTGCAGACTTGACCCCGCTCACCGCATCAGGACCCATGGCGACATGTCAGAGACCATCCAAGCCGTGATCTGGGACTTCGGCGGCGTTGTCACCACGTCCCCCTTCGAAGCCTTCAATCGCTATGAAGCCGAGGCTGGCCTGCCGCCCGATTTCATCCGTTCGGTCAATGCCCGAAACGGCGACACCAATGCCTGGGCGCGGCTCGAGCGCTCGGAACTCACCGCTGACGAGTTTGACCGCCTATTCGCCAAGGAGTCTCACGCGCTGGGCCATGAAGTGCCCGGAAAGGACGTGCTGGCCCTGCTCTCGGGCGCACTTCGCCCGAAGGTCGTTGACGCCCTGAAGCTATGCAAATCACGCGCAAAAGTCGGCTGTATCACCAACAATGCGCCCGTGGGCAAGGGCGCGGGCATGAGCGCTGAC
>JBCBGD010000339.1:0-2630 GCA_038527085.1 Pseudomonadota bacterium
GGTGACGCACGATCTGGTAGAAGGTCTCTGCCGCGCCCCAGCTTTCCTTCTTCGTGTAGCTCGGAAGCTCCAGCGGAATCACCGGGCAGGGCAGGGCGAGTGCCTTGGCGAGACCAGCGGGATCGTCCTGGATCAGCTCGGCCGTGCAGGACGCGCCCACGATCATCGCCTCGGGCTGGTAGCGCTCATAGGCTTCCCGCGCGGCGGTTTTGAAGATCTCAGCCGTGTCGGCGCCGAGATCGCGCGCCTCGAAAGTGGTGTAGGTGACGGGCGGGCGGTGGTCGCGCCGCTCGATCATGGTGAAGAGCAGGTCGGCATAGGTGTCGCCCTGGGGCGCGTGGAGGACGTAATGCAGCCCCTCCATTGCCGTGGCGACGCGCATGGCGCCCACATGGGGCGGGCCTTCATAGGTCCAGACAGTGAGCTTCATACCGCGAGCCTCCGCTTTCTCATCAGCGGGCGCGCGAACAGCTCTGCGAGGTCTCCGGCCTGCTCATAGCCCTGGATTGGGGTGAAAACGAGCTCAATGGCCCACTTCGTCGTCAGGCCCTGCGCCTCAAGAGGGTTGGCGAGGCCGAGCCCGCAGACCGTGATGTCCGGCGCGGTCTCAAGGCAGCGATCGAGCTGGCGGTCTACATCCTGGCCTTCGCTGAGTTGGGTGCCTGCTGGCAGGAGGTCGAGTTCTTCCGACAAGTGTGTCTTATGCAGATATGGCGTGCCGACCTCGCTGAGTGCCATGCCGCATTCGCGCGACAGAAAGCGCGCCAGAGGCGGCTCAAGCTGACTGTCTGGGAAGAAGAAGACCGACTTTCCCGCGAGCGTGTCGCTGTACTTCTCCAGGGCGCGCCGGGCACGCGCTTCCGGCATCTCGGTGACCTTGTTGAAAGTCTCGGCCTCAATCCCGAAGACGTCTGCGGCCGCCTTCAGCCAAGCCGTTGTGCCTTCTGCGCCGAGGGGGAAGGGCGCGGGGATATGCTGGGCGCCGCGGCCGGCAAGCGCCATGGCCGTGTCGCGCAGGAAGGGCTGGGCCAGCAGGAAGCGCGTGTTGGGTCCGACCGGGGGCATGTCGGCATCGCGCCGGGCCGGCAGGAAGCGGACGGGGCCGATGCCCAACTGCTCGAACAGACGGGCAAACTGGTCCTCGACAACATCGGCCAGCGCGCCGACCACCATGAGTTCTGGCGCATCGCTGGTCGTTTCCGGCAGGCCAGGCACGAGCGAGGCCAGGCAGGCATCCTCGCCTTCGGTGAAGGTTGTCTCGATGCCAGAGCCTGAATAGTTCAGAATGCGCACATCGGGATGGAAGCGCTTGGAAAGGCGCTCTGCAGCCCGCGACAGGTCCAGCTTTATGACTTCGGACGGGCACGAGCCCACCAGGAACAGCAGCTTGATGTCAGGCCGGCGCCCGAGCAGGCGGTCTACCGTCTTGTCGAGCTCTTCATTCGCGTCGGCCATGCCAGCCAGGTCGCGCTCTTCGATTATGGCGGTGGCGAATCGCGGTTCCGCGAAGATCATCACGCCGGCGGCGGATTGGATGAGATGGGCACAGGTGCGCGAGCCGACGACGAGGAAGAACGCGTCCTGTATCTTGCGGTGCAGCCAGACGATGCCTGTGAGCCCGCAGAACACCTCGCGTTGGCCGCGCTCTTTCAGGACCGGTGGCCGAGAAGGGCTCGGCGCCGCGCCCGTGCGGGCCGGAAGGGTGAGCTCGGTCATGCTGGCACCCCCGAGGGCGCGGGCGACGGCGCGCTCAGGCGGGCCTGGCGCAGTTTCCAGACGAACTGGACAGCGTTGATGACGTAGCTGGCATAGGCTGCCAGCGCGACAATCATCTGCTGCTCAGGGCTGCCCCAGCCGAAGAAGAGCATCGCGATGTATGTCGTGTGCAATGCCATCACGAGCATCGAGACGACGTCTTCCCAAAAGAATGCTGGGGCGAAGAGATACTGTCCGAAAACGGCCTTTTCCCAGATCGCGCCCGTCACCATGATGGCGTAGAGCAGGCCGGTCTTCGCGAGGATGGACGCCGTGGCGAGGCCGTAGCCCTCCCCGGTCGAGAGATAGCGCAGGACGAGCACCAGGCTGATCGCGAAAACGAGAAATTGGAGGGGCGCAAGGATGGCCTGCACGCTGGTCCAGACCGTGGCATCGCGGCGAGCGCGCTGTTGCGGCGTGTAGAGCGCTTTGTCTCCCGGCTTATTATGGGACGTACCGGTCTCTGGCACCTTGCCCCTCCGTTCTTCTGATACACGAAGCTAGAGGAGCATAAGGAGACTGTCAATCTGGCTTTACGTCCAAATTGCTTGACGCTTGAGCCATATTCGGGAATGCTTTTCGGAAGGATTAATACGCTATCATGGCGAGTGTTTATTTGATAGTGTCACAACCAATGGGTTGCCCAAGGCGCGTATATGGTGTGGGTGCAGAAGGGCAGCGCACGGCGTGGTAGGAGAGCGTCAGTGTCTATAAAGCCTGTCTTAGGTCTTTGTTTATGTTCCGAAATTTGGCTCTGCTGCTGGCAGAGTGCAGGGCCTGCTCCATAACAGGCGTGCCAGGCAAACGGCCCGCACCAGGCCGTTCCTTCGGACATCTCAGGGATCGCTCAGCGACAGGCGCGATCAGGCCATCAC
>JBCBGD010000340.1:0-2622 GCA_038527085.1 Pseudomonadota bacterium
GCAGACGCGCATCCATCATCACCCGTTCAAGGGCGTCGCCCAAGGCGTGGCCGCCGCAGCCTGCCGGTTGGGGAAAGACAATTGCTGTGGAGAGTGTGGCGGCGTGGACCGAGGCGCGCGCGGGCAGTTCCACCTTGTCGGTGAAGGTCGCCGAGCCCGCAATATCGGCCTGGCGCGTGACATCCTCGAACATCGCCTTGCAGTTCGCGCGCAGCGTGTCCTGGGCTTTCTGAACGCCTTCAATCGCGGCTCCGCCCACGCCGATCATGTAAGGCGAGGTGGCATAAATCATGGCCGATGTCGGGTCAGGCAGCGCGCAGAGCCCTTCGAGCGGCAGCGAGAGCCGCCGCGCAAGGCTGGCGGCGTATTCCAGCGCACTGCGGTCTTCTTCCTGGGCATTGGCGATCATGCAGACAATGGTCATGGCGGGCTCCTCCGGTTCCCTCCCAATGTCGTGCATGGCGGCGCGCTGCGCAAATACGGGAAACCCCGCATGGAAAAGGCCGGGGCAATGATTGCGCCCCGGCCCTTGTTCTGTTCGCTCACGGCTGGTGTCGGCTTTGCCGACGCCTCCGCGGGGGCGGGCTGACCGCCCGGCGGGCGCTTGCCCGCTAAACGTCTTCGCCGATGGTGAAGCCGCCCTAGGCCGCTACTTTGGCTTTCGTGCCTGCCGGTGGGAAGCGGTCATAGAAGCCCTCGCCCTTGGCGGCCATGTCGCGCAGCATGTCGGGCACCTTGAAGCGCTCGCCATACTTCTCTGTCAGGCGGTCTGCCTCCTCGACGAATTTGTCCACGCCCCAGATCAGGTCGACATAGGAGCAGCATCCGCCGGTGTAGGGCGCAAAGCCCCAGGCCAGGATAGAGCCGATATCGCCGTCGCGGGCATCGGTGATGACGCCTTCCTCGAAGCAGCGGGCCACTTCCACTGCCTGACGCACGAGGAAGCGGTTGGTGAGGTGCTGTTTCATCTCAGGCGGGCACTCGTCGACCGTGACGTCGATGCGGGTGTTCAGGTCCGGCCACAGTTTCGAAGGTTTGCCCTTCTCATTGTAGTCGTAAAAGCCCTTGCCGGCCTTGCGGCCCACACGGCCATTGTCCTCGACCAGCCAGGCGAGGAACTGGGTGCGGTCATCGGACTGGATTTCCACGCCCATGGCTTCTGCCGTGGCACGGGTGACCTTCAGCGCCGTGTCGAGGCCGACGGAGTCAGACACTTCGAGCGGGCCCATGGGCATGCCGCATTGGCGCCCGACATTCTCGATGATGGCGGGCTTGATGCCCTCGGCCAGCATTTCCATGCCCTCGCGTGTGTAGGTGCCGAAGCAGCGCGAGGTGTAGAAGCCGCGGGAGTCGTTGACCACGATCGGCGTCTTGCGGATGGCCAGCACATAGTCGATCGACTTGGCGAGGGTCTCCTGGGTGGTTTTCTCACCCATGATGATCTCGACCAGGCCCATCCGCTCCACCGGCGAGAAGAAGTGGATGCCGATGAAGTTTTCAGGCCGCTCAGAGGCTTCCGCCAGGCCCGTGATCGGCAGGGTGGAGGTGTTGGAGCCGAACACGGCGGTGGGCTCGAGCTGGGCTTCGGCCATCTGGGTGATCTTGGCCTTCAGCTCCTCATTCTCGAACACCGCCTCGATGACGAGGTCCGCGCCCCCCAGGTCATCGTAATTGTCGGTGGTCGTGATGAGGTCGAGGAGGGCATCGCCCTTCTCCTGGGTGGACTTGCCGCGCGAGACGTCTTTCTCCACGAGGCGGCGGGAGTAGTCTTTGCCCTTCTCGGCGTTCTCCTTGGAGACATCGACGAGCACGGTCGGGATGCCGGCCTTGGCCTGAACATAGGCGATGCCTGCGCCCATCAGGCCGGCGCCGATGACGGCAACCTTCTTGAACTCGGTCTTGGGGATGCCTTCGGGGCGGTTGGCGCCCTTGCTCAGCTCCTGCATGGACAGGAACAGAGAGCGGATCATCGCCTTGGCTTCGGGGCGCTGCTGGGTGTTGATAAAATAGCGCGTCTCGATGCGCAGGGCGGCATCAATCGGCACCTGCTGGCCCTCATAGATGCACGACAGGATGTTCTTCTGGGCCGGGTAGTTGCCATAGGTTTTGGCCATCAGCATGGCGTTGGCCATGGTCGCGACCTGGCCCGCGCCGGGCGAGCGGTGGACCTGGCCGCCGGGCATCTTGAAGCCTTTCTCGTCCCAGGGGGCCTTGGCGTTTGGGTTGGCCTTGACCCATTCCTTCGCCTTCGCGACCGTTTCGCCGGCGGGAGCGAGGTCCTGCACGACGCCCATTTTGTGGGCTTTTTCGGCATTGAAGGACTTGCCTTCCAGGATCAGGGGCAGGGCCTCCTGAACGCCGATCAGGCGCGGCAGGCGTTGGGTGCCGCCTGCGCCGGGCAGAAGCCCGATCTTGGCTTCGGGCAGGCCGAACTGGATGCGCGGATTGTCGTTGGCCGCGACGCGATAGTGGCAGGCCAGGGCGACTTCCAGGCCGCCGCCGAGGGCGAGACCGTCAAGCGCGCAGGCCACCGGCTTGCCGCAGGTTTCCAGCTCGCGCAGGGTCTTGTTCAGAGCGAAACCGCGCTCGAACTGCATCTCTTTCAGTTCCGCTTCGGTCATC
>JBCBGD010000341.1:0-2601 GCA_038527085.1 Pseudomonadota bacterium
GCTGGCTCATATCCAAGGGTGTCCATCATCTGCGAAAACCCTTCCGGCAGACGCGCCAGGTCTTCCTGGGTCAGGCTTTCCTTCCAGCGGCCGATAGAAGAAGCGGTGATCGGCTTGGTCACGGCCGCGTGGTGGGCGTGGCGCCCCACATCGGCAAGTTTCTCAGGCACCCTGGAAAGGTGTTCCGGCTCAAAGCTGAGGTCGGCCCAATCAAATATCCGTGCAAAGATGGTTTCGGGATCGCTGACGAGATCTTCATAGGCGACGGTCAGCGGCGCGCGCTTCATGCGCTTCATCTGCTTCAGGCAGGACGCATTGGCGTCGATCCAGCGCTGGGCCGAGCCTTCGATATCGCGCATGCCCGCCTTCACTTGCGAGGCGACAACGTCGAGGCCGTGGCGTTTCAGGTGCAGGTAGTAGGCGTCAGGATAGGTCTTCACGATATGTGACAGGTGCACCGTGTTCCAGGGTGTCTTGTCGCCCCAGCGCGCCTGGGTGAAACCATGCTCACTCGCCATGAAGGCGTAGAGGCCGTCGTAAAGCTCCTGAATGGTCTGACGCGTCTTCGGCCAGCTTTCCGCATCATTGGCAAACGGCGAGAAGCTCTCGATTTCGAAATCGTCCCTGTGCGGATGACGGTCGATATAGGCGCACACCATCCAGACCTTTTCGCGCCAAGTCAGGCCGCGCCATTTTGGCCAGCGCGACAGGATTTCTCCGATCACATAGGTTTCCGGCGGAATGTAGATCTGGCCGGACGCCATCAGCACACGGCGCGTCAGCGTGTTGCCCGAGCGCGGCGCGCCAATGATGAAAAGCGGGGGATGCTCTGTGCCCATTAAGCGTCGATGCTCCTGTCCTGGCGCCTGCGGCGGTGAAAGCCCGTCCATTTACGCGCGGCGGTCAGCGGAGACGCGCTCGGCTTGCCGGTGCGCGCCGTCGTGCCGGTGTCGCTTAACAGGGCCTCGTAGCGGGCAGGAAGAGCGGACTGTGAGTAGGTCTCCAGGCAAAATTCGCGCGCCGCTGCCGTGGCCTGCCGTGCACCGATCAGGTCATGCCGGATTGTATCGAGAACCGATGCGACCTCGCTCGGCCGGCAATAGATCGCGTGCTGACCAAATGTTACGCGCAAGCCCGGATCAAGAATGCAGCGCGCGCCCATCAGCATGGCTTCGGCCACAGTGCGCCCGAAGGTTTCGGTCCAGCGCGCGCTGTAGAAATATGAAAAGACGTCGAGACTGTCGAGAAATGCGGTGACGGGCTCGGCATTGAAGGCAAGGACGTCCCAGCCCGACACGTCGAGGCCCATCTCCTCGAAAAAGTCTGGTTCGGTGCCCATGGTGCGCACCTGCGTGTGCGGGCCCTGGGGCAAGCTTGCGGCGATATCGGCGGCGCTGTCACCCCATTTCTCCGCATGCGGACGGCCATGGCGACCGATCACGAGATGGGGCGAGGTGAGCTTTTCGCGCTCCGGCGTCCAGTCGCGGACAGCGAAAGTGTTGATCCAGTCCAGCGTGGTCAGGCGCAGGAGCGGTGCGAAGCTTTGCAGTTGCGCCCGGCAAACGCCCGAAATCGGCGCCCAAAGCGGGCGGACCCCGAACTGCGCCTTGATGCGCTTCTGAACGGTGAAGGGGTCGTAGTCGAGGGCGCCATCACCCTTGAACGGCGCTTGGTGCGCGACGATGACAGCGCGCTCCACATCGATCGCGATCGGATTGGCAACGCCATTCTGGAATGGCTGGGGATGATGGAAGAAGGCGAGCCGCGCCGTCGGGGTCTCGCCGTGATCCACGCGTGAAACGCCGGGGAGGTCGAACAGTGCCTGCAAGCGTGGGTTGGGTGTCTCGTGCGGAAGGAAGAAACCCTGCCCCTCGACGAAATAGATGCCCACGGAAAATCCGGCTGCGGAGAAGGTGCGCACGTCGCTTGCGACAGACGTGGCCGTTCCGCCCATGAAACGCGGGTCGACCAGTATCAGAACGTCAAAAGCGGCTTTGGCCACACCTGTCTCCTCGCTTGCCCTGCGCGCCTCCCTCAGTCTGCGCGCCGTCCTGTTTCAAGCAAACTCCATGCCTTGCCCTATTCGGCAGGCGCGCCTTGGCGCCGTTGTGCCAGCAACTCCCTCGCCTCGGCCAGCAGATCGCGCACGAAGCTGCCGAAAAGGCCATACATCGCGCCCGCAAAGGCAAAGACTCCCAAGGGCACCAGTATGGCCAATTGGACCGGACTGGCCAGCGCGCCGAGCCCAGGCCAGATCATCTGCGTCCCGATGATCGCGATCGCCATCACCACTGAGGACACCGTGGCGGGAACGATGGCCGCGAGATAGTGCGAGAGGGGGATGTCCATGTGGCGCAGCGTGATCACCTGCAGCGGCACGAAGAGGACGAAGTTCGCGATCAGGTAGGCCGCGGAAAGCGCCACGATGGAGCCCATGTAGACGCCGATGGTGAAGGCGAATACAAATCCGACCATACGGATGAGTGCCCATTGCAGGAGGATCTTGGAATTACCGAGCGCCTTCCAGAGCACGTTGGACGGGCCGCCGACGGTCTGCAGCACGCCAACGAAAGCAAGAATCGAGAGCACCGGCGCGACCGG
>JBCBGD010000342.1:0-2583 GCA_038527085.1 Pseudomonadota bacterium
GATCCAGGCGAGGTCTATGAAGGCGAGCCGAATGAAGTGACCGAAGCTGAAGCAGTTCCGCCTCCTCCTCCTCCTCCACCGCCTCCGCCGCCACCACCCCCGCCTGCTGGCGAGATGCAGGCCATGGAAAGCGTGATCGTAACCGGTCGCGGCCAGTCGGCCGATATGGCGGTGCGTTCCGCACCTTCGCCACTGGTTGGGGTGAGCCCACCTCAGCAAGTGCCCCAACCCATGCCAGGCGATGTGGACCGCGAGCGGTTCGAGGATGTCGAAATCAATCCGGTCAAGCTCGTCTCCGAGGAACCTGTCAGCACCTTCTCCATCGATGTGGACACTGCCAGCTACGCGGTCGCGCGGCGCTATCTCAACAATGGTACGCTTCCGCCGAAGGACGCTGTGCGCATTGAGGAGATGATCAACTACTTCGACTACACCTACCCCATGCCGGACGGCTCTGGCTCGCCTTTCTCCACAAATGTGAATATTGCGCCAAGCCCGTGGGCCGAGGGGCGCGAGCTGATGCAGATTGGCATCCAGGGCTTCGACATTGAGCCCGATGAGCGCCCGCCGCTGAACCTCACCCTCCTGATCGACGTCTCGGGCTCCATGGGCCAGGAAAACAAGCTGCCTCTCGCGAAGAAAGCGCTTGGCCTCCTGATCGATGAGATGACCGAAGACGACACCATCTCGATCGCGGTCTATGCGGGCGCTGCAGGTCAGGTGCTCGAGCCCACCAATGCGAGCGACGCCAATAAGGGCAAGATCCTGGCCGCCTTCGAAAACCTCAATGCAGGCGGATCCACCGCCGGCGGGGAAGGCCTGCGCCTGGCCTACAGCCTGGCCGAGCAGAACTTCAACGCCGAGGGCGTGAACCGCGTCATGCTGCTCACCGATGGCGACTTTAATGTCGGCATCAACGATCCCGAGCGGCTGGAAGACTTCGTGTCCCGCAAGCGTGAAACAGGCGTCTATCTCTCCGTGCTTGGCTTTGGTGAGGGCAATTACAACGATGTCCTGATGCAGAAGATCTCCCAGGCCGGAAACGGCATGGCGAGCTATGTCGACACGCTGAATGAGGCCCGCAAGGTCCTGAACGATGATCTGACAGGCAATCTGTTCCCCATCGCCGATGACGTGAAGATCCAGGTGGAGTTCAACCCCGCTCGCGTCGCTGAGTACCGCCTCATCGGCTACGAGACGCGCATGCTGAACCGGGAAGACTTCAACAATGATGCGGTGGACGCTGGCGACATCGGTGCCGGCACGTCGGTGACCGCAATCTATGAGATCGTGCAGGTCGGCTCGGACGCGCGGATGATCGACGAAAGCCGCTATCAGGCCACCGAAACGCCAGAAGCCACGACAATCGAGTTGGCCTTCCTGAAGCTGCGCCAGAAGCTGCCGGGTGAGGACACCTCCACACTGTCGACCCGCCCCATAACGCTGGACGACATGCGCGACAGCATCGAAGCCAGCCCGCAATGGGCACGGTTTGCCACGGCCGTGGCGGGATATGGACAGCTGCTGCGCGGCGATCCCTACACAGCCGCGGACTACGACTTCGACGACGTGATTACACTGGCCCAGTCGGCAAAGGGCCCGGATGAGTTCGGATACCGCGCCGAATTCATCAATCTGGCCCGGCTTGCCAAGACAGCCGCCGCACAGGCGCGCCTCGAGCCCGACAACAACGCCGCGCCTTACTAGCCTCAGCTCAAACCCACCAGAGGCTCCGCTCGCGAAAGCGATGCGGGGCCTTTGACTTTCGGGGAGGCAGACATCGCCTTTATGGGGTGCGGCACTATGTCAATTTCTATCGACACAGCCGACCCACCGAAAGGAATTCCCGTGAAAATCAAGGACCGCCCCGAATATGAGGCCAAGGCCGCGCCCATGACAGCTGCGCCCACAGACACAATTCGCGATGCGGTCGCGCGCATGTCTGAGAAGAATTACGGCGCTGTGGTGGTCGTTGATGGCGGACAGCAGGTGCTCGGGCTCGTGACCGAACGCGACATCATGAAACGCGTGGTGAATGCGGGGGTGAACGCCGATACCACACCGCTGAGCGAGATCATGACATCGGATGTGCGCGTGGCACGCGAGGATGACGATCTCCTGCACTGGCTGCGCATGATGTCGAACGAGCGGTTTCGCCGCCTTCCTGTGGTGGACGAGAATGGCAAGCTCGTTTCGATCATGACCCAAGGCGACTTCGTCTCCTACACCTGGCCGGACCTGGTGAACCAGGCGATGACGCTCGCACGCTCAACCGTCTCCAGCAATTATCCGATCTTCCTGATCCTTGGCGCTGGCCTCATCTACACGATCATCATCGCCGGCGCTGTCGTCGCCGCGTTCAGCTAGGCACGGTCGACCCGAGCCGCGAAGCATCCTGGCGCTGCATTGTGCAGATGGATGAAGTGGACGTTGGGTGATGCGAAGACCGTATTGAGTGCGGCGGCAAGATCAGCGCCAGGGCAAAGCTCGGCCGAAATCATGTCGCCGCCGCTGTCAAAGCCGCGAACTGACAATGTCCTGCGCTTCAGGGATATTGGCACCTCGCCGGGCGCGGGCGTGACT